>NZ_MEES01000069.1:0-32219 GCF_001724535.1 Paracoccus sp. SCN 68-21
GGTCTGCCCATATCATCCCTCCACCTGTCATGCAGGCAGGGAATCACAGATCAAGCCACAGGGGTATCCTGAATCTGGAAAGCCGCAAAACGCTCTAGAAACGAGGAATGTCACCCGCACGGGCCAACTCACTCAGAACAGACCCAACATGCTGTTGCATATCATCTGGCAAAACGCTTAGCACCGGCCTGGGATAGCCGGTCCAAGGGCGAAAGAACTCTGAGGTCCACGGCATAATGACCATATGGCGACCTGAGTGAATAACGAACCTGGTGGGATAGCGAAGGCCGAGATCGTCGAGCATCGAAACATTGCCCACAACCAAGTCATTCGCATGAGCTTTATCAAGTTTTTGGGTGGTGCCGTAGGCTATACGGCAAAACACCACGCCGCTGTCAGGATCACGTGCAGTGCCGCAAACCAGAAGGGGACGAGGATTTGTCGCCCACGTGTCTCTTGGGGATGTTTCGGGAAAGAACCCGGTTACGACGCTGTAGATGCGAGGAGCAGTTCTTTCCCAATCAGGCATTGGCAATTATGCGGCTGCGGGGTCTTCTAACACCTCAAGCCGACCACGGCCCAGCCCATAGCGGTCGTTCAACTTAGAATTCCAAGCTGCGATTTTGTCTTCGGTGACGACGTCAAAGCTTTCTCTAGCTTCCGGCGCGTCACGTTTTGCATCGCGATTTGACCCGGCATACTTACGAAGGCTCATGTATCTCTCCTCTAACGCTCAGGAAAATCAGGCGCACTGCCGAATCACCCTGTAGCGTCTATGGGGTGGTTGTAGCAACGATAGCAAGTCTCGTCCATAAGACCCTAAGAATGACTTAACGGGGCGCTCGCTAGTTGCGTTCCATTGAAGATAGTTCGTGACAGGCTGACTACAACTAGGGTGCAGGACACCATCTGTTGATCAGAGAGTTTTGCCTGACGCAGTTGACGCAACGAGGTCGCAGAGATCTACCGGTTTAAGGGCAATAAGACCTACTTACCGAACCTGAAACTTTTCAGCATCGCAGTAGCTTGAGCTTTTGCTGCGTCTAAAGCAGGACCTTTGGCATCCTCAAGCACCTTCGCCTTGTAGCTACCAAAGCGTCCAAGGTCATAACCGCAGTCGGTGCAGGAGGCTTCGCTGTCCTCGGTAACAGGATCAGTAACTGTCACTGACAACGGTGATGCGCCGCATTGCGGGCAGGTGCTGGGGTTATCGAATGGAACTGGAATGATAGTCATATCACTCAGCCGGATGGCGCGGCTTGTCCGACTTGGCGGGCCTGCCGGTAAACCAGACGAGGAACCCGGCGATCATCAATGCGCCCACTGGGGCGATCAGCATGGTGAGTTCGTTCATGGCTCAAGCCTCCGTAAAACGCGGCGTCCCATCAAATGTAGGATGCCCGAGGCCAAAACGCAAAGGATGCTGACAGCCGCCATGAACGCCGAGGGTCCGCGATCCCCGTAAAGGCTTGAAAACACTGGCGCGAGTGATCCGACAGCAAACACCGCCACCCCCAGGCCGTTGAGGTAGGTCGCCAGCAGCTTGGTCTGTTCGTTACGAATCAGGGTCATGGATCATCATGCCGCTTTGACCCTAGGATCAGGTCCACGGTCATATCATCACCTTCACCATTCACCAGGATACCAAGACGCAAATGCCGCGTCGAAGGGTGTCGATCTAGACGTCGATTGATCTCGAAAAGGCGATCATCAAATTCTTCATCCGGCCCCCCAATCCTCACATATTCCAGCCATCCAGCCAAAGTCGATAGCTCCAGATCTTCGCGAGGATCCGGATATTTTTCTTCGAGGGCGGCAACGATCTCACTGTTCATGCTACGGCCCTTGGCCTCCGCGGCAGCCTTTATGCGATCTCGTAGGCCATCAGGGAACCTGACAGTGTATTGGTCAGCGCCCCTGCCAACTGTCGCCATTTGAGCCTCCTGTGGTCTTGAAGCATTACTGTAATGTTTTTTCTTGACGTGCAATCGCATTACGGTAATGTTGAGTTACGGTAATGCGATGGAGGTTATTTTGCAGGCCATTCAGACACGCGCAGGCGGCGAGACAGTGGGAACGACGATCCGGCTGCCTCGGGATCTGCGTGACGAAATGAAGATTCAGGCGATTAAGGCAGGGCGTTCGCTCAACACGCATGTCGTGATGATCCTGCACCAGGCGGCTGAGGCACGGAATAACGCTAATGCAGCAGCCTAAAACGAAACAGGCCGAGCGGTGCGCTAACACCGGCCCGGCCCTGACCAACCCCAACTCTCACGAAAGGACGGTTTCCATGAATATGGAGCAAGCCACCCCTATGATCAACCTGCCTGTAATAGGGGCCGCTACACCGGGCATCACCATGTCGACGGTCGATATTGCGGATCGCACCGGTAAGGAACACCGGCACGTCATGCGCGACACCCGGAACATGCTAAAGCAGCTCGGCTTGGCGGAAAATGGGTATGCCCAAAGTTGGACACACCCCCAGAATGGCCAGACTTATGACTGCTTTCATCTGCCGAAAGACCTGACCGTGACTCTGATCACGGGCTATCGTGCGGATCTCCGCTACAAGGTGGTCAGGCGGCTGGAGGAGCTGGAGGGCCAGAAAGCCCCCGCCGCTATCGACGTGCGCAATCCCGGTCAGCTTGCTCTGATTGCCAGCCAGCTGATCGAGGTGACGCAGGAACAGGCCAAGCAGATCGAGGCCATGCAAGAGACAGTGCAGGCGCATGACCGCTTGTGCGAGGCCGAGGGCAGCCTGTGCATCACCGACGCTGCCAAGACCTTGGGCATCCGGCGCAAGGACATGTTCGACTGGCTGCACACCCAGGGCTGGATCTTCAAGCGCGGTGAGTCGGACGACTGGGTGGCCTATGCGCCCCGGCTGGCGTCCGGTGTGATGGAGCATCGCGTGACGACCTACACCCGCCCGGATGGCTCAGAGAAGGTCGTGACCCAGGCGCGCGTGACGCCCAAGGGGTTGTCCACTTTGGCAAAGCTGATCCATCCCACGGCCAAGCTGATCGGAGGTGCAGCATGACCCATGATCGCATGGACCTGACCGCCATCTCTGATTCACCCATTCGGCGTCACTGCAGCGATGTTCAGGCCACTGCCGCGCAACTATGCGCTGTGATCGAAGCGATTGATCTGCTGGACGGTGAAGGCATCGGGAGTAACGCCATCACTGCACTGATCGGCATCGCCCGGTCCTTAGCCGATAAGATCAACTCCGACCTGGACAGCGTGAACCTGCCCGACGGGGGTGCAGCATGAAAACCCCGTTCAACTTCGAAAATCTCTTTCGGACGGACGTGCCGGAGGAATGGGCCGGGCATGTTGCCTATACGGTCAGTTCAATCCTGCGCGCATCCCGCTTAGCGCTGGAGAATGAAAACGGTGGACTGTGCGGTGATGGCGAGAAGATCCACGCTGTGGCCGATGTCTTGGAGATAGCAGAGGCGCTGAACAGCATCGTGATTGATGGCGTGGAGAGGTTGCAGCGTGAATGCGGCCATAGCATCACCGGTAAGGAGGCCGCCTGATGAAGCGCCGCGCGGTGTATGGTGATCGTCCCCCGGCCTATCCCTCGAAAGAGGAACTGGCGGCTGAACTGTGTTTCAGTGAGTCTACGGTGGACGCCTATGTGACGCGCGGCCTCTTGCCCAAACCCCGGCGCATCGGAGGATCGGTGCGCTGGTGCTGGGCCGAGGTCGAGGCGCATCTGGCGCATGGCGATCAGCTGCCGACCAGCCCTTTCCAGGAGGCACTGCGACATGCCACCTAACATCAGCCTGCCACGGGGCGTCCATCGTGTCCGATCCCGTGGCAAGGACTATTATTATTTCCAGATCGGGCGCGGAACGGCACATGCTGGACCGCGCCTCAAGCTACCTGACGACCCCCGCACACCAGAGTTCTGGGCGGCTGTCAGGCAGTTACAGGGAGCACCTGTCCCGACTGACACCATTGGCGCGCTGATCGACGCCTACGTGGCCGCATGGCCCAGCCTGCGCCGCAAGCTGACGCCTTCCACGCAGGACTATTACCGGCGCTACCTGGAGGTCATCCGGGGCCTGTGGGGCGACCTGCCTGCGGAGGATCTGCGGCCTGCCGACGTTGAGGCCCTGATGGACAAGATCGGAGCGGAGAAGCCGGGCAGGGCCAACAACATCCTTTACGCCCTCAAGAGCATGACCAACTGGGCGCGCGGTCCGCGTGGCCTCTTGAGCAGCGATCCGACCCACGGCGTGACCACGTTCAAGTCAAAAGAGGGGCACAAGCCCTGGACGCCTGACCAACTGGCATTCGCAGAGCAGAACCTGACGGGGATGCTGCGTCGGGCGTTCTTTCTCGCCCGCTACACAGGGCAAAGGGCCAGCGACATCATCCGCCTGGGATGGACCGACGTGGACGGAGACACCCTGTCTCTGCGGCAGAAAAAAACAGGGGTGCAGCCGGTCTGTCCGATCTTCCCTGAGCTGGAGCGCGAAATGGCGACTTGGGAAAAGCGCCCTGGTCCCTTCCTGCTGCAGGATAAGGGCAAGAGCGCCGGGAAGGTCGTCACCACGAACCAGCTTTGGAAGGTGTTCGACGCCACGCGCGAAAAGCACCCCGAACTGAAAGATGCAGTCTGGCACGGCCTTAGGGCCAACGCGGTCATCAGGCTGCGGCAGGACGGCATGACCGCGCTACAGATCAGCGCGACCATCGGCATGTCGGTGGAAATGGTCGAGAGATACAGCCGTCATCAGGACAGGAAGGCGGCTGCAAAAGCGGTGCTGAGGGAATACCGCGAACGCAAACTGTAAAACGCTGCAAAACTGGAAACCAGAAGTGCAGCGTTATCAACATGCTATGGAGCAGAAAATGAAGTGCAGGATTCTGTTGCCAGGCTCCTGCGGGCCCCGCCTTACGCTGCTAGGCGCAAGGGCTTAGGTTTCGATCTTGCGGACTGCTTACGCAGCCAGCGCGACCGGAGCACGGTTGTCATTGGCAACTGTACGTTTTGCACCGATAACGGTAGTAGCTCACCGAGACAAAGCATAACCCCTTTAGACGTTCGTCGATCCTGTTTCGACCCCATTCGCCCCCAATGAAGGGTTGTTTGGTGGAGTCGCCGGGTACCGCCCCCGGGTCCGATCCGCTTATTACGAGCGCGTTTATGTCCATAGTCGGAATTGCTTCCGACCTGTTCAACATAGGGCAGGGGAGCGCGCTTCGCAAGACCCGGAACCCGGGGCGCATGGGGCGGGTTGACTGGCAACAGCGATTCGCAACAAGAGGATTTCCCATGACGCTTCGCCCGCTGGCCGCACTGGCCCTGATGATCGCCCCGTCGGCGCTGATGGCGCAGGACGTGCCCCCCGCGGATTCCAAGCCGCTCTCCGAGATCCTGGCCGGGATCGAGGCCGATCTGGGCACGGATCTGGACCATTTCGACGAGGTGGACTGGGATGATGACGGCTATTACGACATCGAATACCGTACCGCCGACAACCGCGAGGTGCGCGTGCGCATCGACCCGGTGACCGGAGAGGCCATTCAGCGCTGAGCCCGCACCTCCATCGTGAAAAGGGCGCCCCTGGGGGCGCCCTTTTTCGTCATGCGGCGGTGGACAGGCGGACCGTTCGGTCCTCGACCAGGGCCGCGTGCAGGGCGGTGATGGTGCCTGCCAGCGCGTCGCGTTCGACGATGAACTGGACATCCACGGCGCGCGGACCCTGGGTTGCGCCCATCGCCTCCAGCCCCGCCGCGGCCAGCGCGTTCAGCCCGCGGCTGAGCACCGCCAGACCGTCCAGATCGCGCCCGATCGCCGCCGCCATCGCGACCGCCCGCGACGACACGCAGGCCGAGGGATAGCGGTCGTTCAGATCTTTTTCGACCCGGCGCAGCACCTTGAGGCTGCTGTCCACGTAATGCGTGATCGTGTTGGCGTTCGACACCTTGCTGACGATGCGGACCTTGTGGCGGGTCAGCACCTCCAGAATGGCCGCGTCATAGCCCTTGGCGCCGACCATATCCTGTTCGAACAGCTCCAGCGCGAAGACGTTCAGGCCGGTCACGATCTCGACCGCGGGCGCGGTGGCGGGCTGGTCGTCGATCAGCGTGCCGGGATCGTCGGGCTCGAACGCATTGGTCACGCGCAGGGGCACGCCCGACTGGCGCAGCGTCTTAGCGGCCTTGGGGTGGATCGCCTCCATGCCCATGTTCGACAGCTGGTCGGCCACGTCGTAATTCGTGCGTCCCAGCTTGCGCACCGCATTCGCGCCGACCAGACGGGGATCGGCCGAAGACAGGTGGAATTCCTTGTGGATGATCGCCTCGCGCGCGCCGGTCAGAGCAGCCAGGCGTGAAAACGTCACCTCGGAATAGCCGCGGTCGAATTCGCGCATCAGCCCCTCGCGGCACTGAGCATAGCCGGTGACGATGGGCATCTCGGTCTGCGGATCGACGCCGGCCATGGCGCCGCTGATCCGCTCCTCCAGGGTCAGGTCGTCGGTGTCGCGCCAGCCCGACAGGTCGACAAAGCGCGCCTGGACGCCCGCGCGCTGCAGCATCAGCGTGGTGACAAAGGCGGAATGCGCCTCGCCCAGGCCGGACAGCAGTTCGCGGGTGTGCAGCATGTGTTCGGCCAGCCGGAAATGCCCGTAGGAGCACAGCCGCTGCAGGTCGATCAGGCAGTTCTGCGCGCCCACCAGACGGTCGCGGACAAAGGCATCCGCCCGCTCCAGATCGCCGGGATGGTCCAGCACCACGCGATGCGCGTCGGTCATGGCTTGGCGCGCGCGGTCCAGCGCGGCCAGCCAGCCGTGATCCTCCTCGCCGCTGGCGAAGGCGGCATAGACGCCGGGCTCGCCCGATTTCTTGTGCTCCAGCAGCAGGTCGGTGATGCCGCCAAAAGCCGACACGACAAAGATGCGGCCATAGGGGCGTGCGGGGTCCGCGATCAGCAGCGTGTCGCGCAGCTCGTGGACCCGCGACATCGAGGTGCCGCCGATCTTCTCGACTGTGTGGCTCATGGCTCAGCCCGTCCCTGCGGGGGCATAGCTGCCATCCTCGCGGTGGACCTCGGTGCCGGTCACGGGCGGGTTGAAGCAGCAGGCCATGACCAGCGTTTCCTCGGCGCGCAGCGTGTGGTGGTCGTGCTGGTCCAGCGCATACATCACGCCCGGGGTGATCTGATGCGTCTCGCCGGTCGCCAGATCGGTGATCGAGCCCTTGCCCGAGATGCAGTACACGCTCTCGAAATGGTGCTTGTAGTGGAAGGTATGCTCGGAATTCGCGGCCAGCGTGGTGATGTGGAACGAGAACCCCATCCCGTCATCGGCCAGCAGCATGCGCACCGAATTCCAGTGCTGGTCCGACACCGAGCGGTCGGTGTCCTTCAACTTGTAGAAATCACGAACGATCATGGGCTTACTCCGCAGCAATCTTGGTGGTGGACAGCACGTCGCGGGCGGCATCCAGCAGGATGTCAAAGCCGCGCGACAGCAACGCATCGGGCGTGGTCAGCGGGGCCAGCACCTTGACGACCTGATCCTCGTTCCCCGAGGTCTCGATGATCAGACCGCCCTGAAAGGCGCGCTTGCAGATCGCGCCGGCCAGATCGCCCGTCCCGACATCGACGCCGCGCATCAAGCCGCGGCCTTTCAGATAGGCGCCGGGGATCAGGCTGGCCAGCTCGGACAGCCTGGTCTCGATCAGGGCGGCGCGACGGGCCAGATCGGCCTCGAAGGCGCCGTCGGCCCAGAACTTCTCGATCGCGACGCGGGCGGTGACAAAGGCGTGGGTGTTGCCGCGGAACGTGCCGTTATGCTCGGCGGGGCCGAACACGTCATGCTGAGGGCGCACCAGAACCAGCGCCATGGGCAGGCCGAACCCCGACACCGATTTCGCCATCGGCACCAGATCGGGCATCACGCCCATCTCCTCGAAGGAGAAGAACTTGCCGGTGCGGCCACAGCCCGCCTGGATGTCGTCCAGAATCAGCAGCGCGCCGTGGCGCTTTGCGATATCGGCCACCGCGCGCACGAATTCGGCGGATGCGGCGTTCAGGCCGCCTTCGCCCTGCACGGTCTCCAGCATGATCGCGGCGGGGGCGTCGATGCCGCCCGAATTGTCCGACAGCATCTGGTCCAGCAGGGCCGCGCTGTCCAACCCGTCGGCGTAGTCGTCATAGGGGACGCGGGTGACGCCCTGCGTCTCCATCCCCGCACCGCCGCGGTGATAGCCGTTGCCGGTCGCGGCCAGCGCGCCCATCGTGACGCCGTGAAAGCCGTTGGTGAAGGCCACGATATTCGTGCGGCCCGTGGATTTGCGGGCGATCTTCATTGCCGCCTCGACCGCGTTCGCGCCGGTGGGGCCGGTGAACATGACGCGGTGATCCATGCCGCGCGGGGCCAGGATGTGGCTTTCGAACGCGTCCAGGAAGGCGGCCTTGGCGGTGGTGTGCAGGTCCAGGCCATGCGCGATGCCATCCGCGGTCAGATGCGCGATCAGCGCGGCCTTCATGTCCGGGTCGTTGTGGCCATAGTTCAGCGACGAACAGCCAGCCAGGAAATCGATATGCTCGGCCCCATCGGCGCCGCGCATGATCGACCCGCTGGCCGAGGCAAAGACCGTGGGAATCCCCCGGCAATAAGACCGTGCCGCGCTTTCGCGGCGTTCGAAGATGGCGGTGTCCGAGGCGTGGATCGTCATGTCTTTGGGCATGAGATGTCCTTTCGCACGATGTGCGTTGTCAGAATGCTTAGATGGATGAACCAAGATCAGGCGGCGCGCGCGTGGATCGCGTCGGCGGGCAGGGTGATCGTGACCATGTGCTCGGTCGCATGGCGACCGTCGAAATGTGCGTGGCGCGTATAGTGGGGGTCGTCGCTGAGCTGTCCGCCCAGATGCCGCGCCAGGCTGCGGAACAGACCCCACGAGGCGTCGTTGTCCCGGGTGATGGTGGTGTTCAGGCAGCGGGCCGTGGCGCAGTCGGGGCGGCCCAGCAGATGGGTCAGCATGCGCCGCCCCAGCCCCAGACCGCGTGCCGCCGGGCTGACGGCGACCTGCCAGATGAACAGCGCGTCCTCGTTCGGGATCATGTGACCCGAAATCCAGCCCACGATCTGGCCGTCGCGTTCCGCCACCACGCAGGTGTCGCGGAAATGGTCGGCCTGCACCAGGTTGCAATACATCGAATTCTCGTCCAGCGGCTTGCACTGCCGGACCAGGTCCCAGATGGCGGCGCCATCGGTCGGGTCGGGCTTGCGAAAGGTCAGCGGGTCGTGTCGCGCGATGTCCTGCACATCCTTGGGCATGGGGCGTGGTCCTCAATTGCTTCGGGTGTCTAATTAAACGAAACGGGCCATGGTTTCAACCGTTCACGGGTTTTTCTGCGCAAGGTCAGCCAAGTGACCAAGATCACAGCGAAAAACCCGGGGGGGGCGCACGGTTTCGTGACCTGGAAGGTTCGCGAGGCAAAATGTCGTTGCCCAGGTCCGGGGTGGGGTGGCATAGAATCGGGCATGAGCAGCACCCCCGCCACCCACCGCGCCGATGCGGCCCTGATCGCCCTGCGCCGCATCCTGCGCGCGACCGAGCAATATGAGCGCGACCTGGCGCAGGCGGTGGGCCTGACCCCGGCCAAGCTGCGGGTGCTGCAGATCCTGTCGGCCCATGACGACCGCCGCGCCAGCCCGACCCAGCTGGCCGCCCGGATGGGCGTCAGCCAGGCCACGGTGACGGCGCTGGTCGATCAGCTGGACAAGCTGGGCCTGACGGAACGCCAGCGCTCCAGCACGGACCGCCGCCAGCTGCATGTGCTGCTGACGGATGCCGGGCTGACCGCGCTGCGCGAGGCGCCTGACGCGCTGCAACAGCATTTCGTGACCGGGTTCCACGCCCTGCATGATTGGGAACAGGCGATGCTGGTCGCATCGCTGGAGCGGGTGGCGGCGATGCTGAATGCCCAGGGCATCGACGCATCGCCGGTCCTGACCCTGGGCGAGATCAGCCGCCCGCGCGGCTGAGCCTCAGTCCTGGCGGCCCCAGGGGCCGTGGCTGTCGTCGATGCCGTCCAGCCGCTGGAACCCATGCGCGCCAAAGAAGTCGCGCTGTGCCTGGATCATGTTGGCCGTGCCGCGCGCGGTGCGCATCATGTCGAACCACATCAGCCCCGATGCCAGGGCGGGCAGGGTATGGCCCGCCGCGATCCCCTGCGACACGACCTGGCGCAGCGCCGGAATGGCGCGTTCGATCAGGTCGGCGAAGAACGGCGCCATGATCAGGTTGCGCGCCGGATCGTCGGCCAGCGCATCGGCCATGTCGTTCAGCATGGTCGAGCGGATGATGCAGCCCGCCCGCCAGACGCGCGCGATCTCGGGCAGGTCCAGGGTCCAGCCGAAGCGCTCGGACGCGCCGGCGATCATGGTGAAGCCCTGCGCATAGCACAGGATCTTGCCCGCGATCAGTGCCTGTTCCAGCGCGTCGGCCTGCAGCGTCAGGGGGCCGGGGGTCGCGCCGAAACGGGCCTGTCCGGCCTGGCGTTCGTCCAGGCGGGCGCTGACGTTGCGGGCCATCACGGCGGCCTCGATCACGGGGATGGGGGCGGACAGATGCTGGGCCTCGATGGCGGTCCAGCGGCCCGTGCCCTTCTGGCCCGCGCGGTCCAGGATGACGTCGGGCATGGCCGCGCCCGTATGCGGATCGCGCGCCGCCGTGACCTTGGCCGAGATCTCGATCAGGTAGCTGGACAGCGTGCCCTCGTTCCAGCGGGCAAAGATGTCGGAAATCGCCTGCGCCGCCAAGCCCATGCCGTCGCGCATCAGGCCATAGACCTCGGCGATCATCTGCATGTCGGCATATTCGATGCCGTTATGGACCATCTTGACGAAATGGCCCGCGCCCGCATCGCCCATGCGCGCGGCGCAGGGGGTGCCGTCATCGGCCCGCGCGGCGATCGCGGTCATCACCGGGGCCACGCGGTCCCAATCAGCCGCCTCGCCGCCGCCCATGATGGCGGGGCCGTGGCGCGCGCCCTCCTCTCCGCCGGACACGCCCATGCCAAGGAAGCGGAACGGCAGCCCGGCCTCGTCCCGGCGGTTGGTGTCGTGGAAATCGGCATTGCCCGCGTCGATGACCAGATCGTCCGGCCCCAGCAGCGGCGCCAGCGCGTCCAGCTGGGCGTCCACGGCCTCTCCGGCGGGGACCATCAGGATGATCGCGCGGGGCGGGGTGATCGCCTGGACCAGCGCCTCCAGCGTGTCGGTCGCGATGACGCGGGGGGCCAGATCGCCCGCGGTTTCGGCAAAGCGGTGCGTGACCTCGGTCGTGCGGTTCCAGACCGCGATGGGAAAGCCCTTTTCCGCGATGTTCAGCGCCAGCGCCGCCCCCATCGTCCCCAGCCCGATCAACCCGATCTGTGCCTGTGCCATCGCGTCCCCTTTTCCTCCGGCGAATGTTGGGGGCTGTTTACGCTAACGATCCGGGGGTGTCACGGGGGCGCGCGCAGCGCCACGCCGATCAGCGTCTGCAACCCGGTGGCCACATGGACGCGCGCCCCGTCCCGCAGGGCATGGACGTCCAGCTGGCACACGCTGAGCGTGCGGCCCGATTTCACGACACGCCCGGTGGCCTCCAGCGTGTCTCCCTGGGCGGGGTTCAGCAGGTTCAGCTTGAATTCGGTGGTCAGCACGTCCTGGCCTTCGGGAAACAGCGTCAGCGCGGCATAGCCCCCGGCGCTGTCGGCCAAGGCGGCGGTGCCGCCGGCGTGGAAATAGCCCATCTGCTGGGTCAGCTCGGCGCGGAAGGGCAGGCGCAGGACCACCTCTCCGGGGCGGATCGCGGCGATCTCGGCGCCCAGGAGGCGCATCAGGCCCTGGGCGCGAAAGCTGTCCTCGATCCGGGCGATGGTCCGGGGGGAAAGGGGTGGCGTCATGGCGGTCCTCCTGCGCGGCGTCGGGCCAGTCTGGCCTTGGGTGCGGCGCGGGGAAAGCCCGGATCTGCGCCGCCTGCGCAGGATCAGACAGCAAAACGGGGCCCGCCAAGGCCCCGTGCCGTCAATCTGGTCGCCGGATCAGCGGCGGCGGGTGATGGCCTGCAGCGCCAGCGCGCCGACCGCGATCTTGACCATGTCGCCCAGGATGAACGGCGCGACGCCCACGGCCAGCAGGCGGTCGGCAGGCACAAAGGCCGACAGCCAGATCAGGCCAGGCACATAGATGGCGACGGTGCCCGCGATCATCGCGACAGCGCGCATCCCCAGACCGCGGCCCTGAGCCAGCGCGCCTGTCACGACCATGGCCAGTGCCATGCCGATCAGAAAGCCGGTCGTCGGTCCGGCCAGATAGGCCAGCCCCAAACCACGCTCGGGCGAGCCTGCAAAGACCGGCAGCCCGGCCAGGCCCGCCGCCATATAGGCCCCCATCGCCGCCAGGCCGAGGCGCGGCCCCAGACCGGCGGCGATCACCAGCACGGCCAGCGTCTGCAGGGTCATCGGCACCGGCCAGAACGGCACCTGCACCTTGGCGCCAAGCGCGATCAGCGCGGCCGCGGCCAGGGTGAGGCTGGCCTTGGCGGCAAGGCTGTGAGGCGCAAGGCGGTCCTGGGCTAGCTGCATGGAATGTCCCCTTCGTCGAATGTCGCGAATCAGCGGCGGATCGTTCCGCCCCGTCTGGCCCCGAATGAACCGCAAGCGCGCCATCCGCACAAGTCCCCGTTGATCCCGACGCCCATCGCCTGCCGCCACAACCGCGCCCAAACATCCGAACCGAAAGCATTTTTTCTGACCGATACGGTCGCGACCAAATGCCGCAGATCGGGGGCTGGCGGCACCCCGCGCACAGGGTCGGGACGAAACCGCGACATATTTACAGGGGCGCGCGCATGCACGAGGCACCCGCGCGGCTGCGATCGGCGCTTTTCGGGCGGGACGGAGGTTTTTCTGTGCCGGGGCGGCTGTTTTCCGCCGGGAAACGGTGCTAAGACCCGACGCCAATTGCATGCCGCGACAAGGGTTCGAGACATGGCTGACGACTATCCCAAGGTGGATCGTGTGATGGGGGGGCCTGCGGGCTGGATCTCGATCGCGTTCCCGTCGATCCTGTTTTTGTATTTCCTGGGGCTGCTGCCCCAGATTGCGCTGGGGCCACAGGTCCACGGCATCGACTGGGTGCCGTCTCTGGGCATCAACCTGTCGGTGCTGCTGGACGGCCTGTCTATGACCTTCGTGCTGCTGATCACCGGGATCGGCGCGGCGGTCACGCTGTATTCGGCGCGCTATCTGGGCCAGCATCCCGATTATCCGCGGTTCGTCAGCTATCTGCTGATGTTCATGGTGGGCATGCTGGGGCTGGTGCTGGCCGACAACCTGATCATGCTGTTCGTGTTCTGGGAGATCACGACCATCGCCTCCTACCTGCTGATCGGCTTTAACGCCGACAGCGCCAAGTCGCGGCGTTCGGCGTTGCAGGCGCTGCTGGTGACGGGGACGGGCGGGCTGATCCTGCTGGGCGGGATGATCGTGCTGGGCAATGTCGCAGGCACCTTCCAGCTGTCCGAGATCCTGACCCAGGGTGACATGCTGCGCGCGCATCCCTGGTATCTGGCGATCCTGCTGCTGTTCCTGGCGGGCACCTTCACCAAATCGGCGCAGGTGCCGTTCCATTTCTGGCTGCCCAACGCGATGGCCGCGCCGACGCCCGTGTCGGCCTATCTGCACAGCGCGACGATGGTCAAGGCGGGCATCTTCCTGATGGCGCGCATGAACCCCGCGCTGGGCGGGACGGATGCGTGGTTCTGGATCCTGACGCTGTTCGGGGGCGTGACGGCGGTCTTTGCCTCGGTCATGGCGATGCGCCAGACCGACATCAAGCAGGTGCTGGCCTATACCACGCTGATGGCGCTTGGCACGCTGACGATGTTCCTGGGGGCGGGCACGCATTACGCGATCATGGCAGCGATGCTGTTCCTGGTGGTGCATTCGCTCTACAAGGCGGCGCTGTTCCTGATGATCGGCATCGTGGACCATGCGACCGGCACCCGCGAGGCGAGCGTGCTTGGCGGCCTGTCCAAGGCGATGCCACTGACCGGCCTGGCCGCGGCGCTGGCCGGGATCAGCATGGCGGGCATCCCGCCCATGGTCGGCTTTATCGGCAAGGAATTCATATACAAGGCCGGTCTGGGCCTGGAGGGGTTCGGCGCGTTCTGGGTCACAATCATGGCCTTTGCTGCCTCCGTCATGATGTTCGCGGTCGGCGGCATCGTCGCGCTGAAGCCGTTCCGCGGCGATCTGCGCCCGACCCCCACCGAGCCGCATGAAGGCCCCTGGCCGATGCTGGCCGGACCGCTGGTCCTGGGCGCGCTGTCGCTGATTTTCGGCCTGGTGCCCGGCGTGCTGGGATACTATCTGGTCGGCCCCGCCACCCATGCCGTCTTCGGAGAGGTCCGCGAGGTGCATCTGTACCTGTGGGGCGGCGTCAACACGGCGCTGATCCTGTCGCTGCTGACCTTCCTGGCCGGCTGGCTGGTCTATCGCCGCCACGAGGCCATCCGCACCCGCCTGGCCGCCTTCGAGGCGCGCAACCCGGTCGATTTCGACGCAGGCTGGGACCGGCTGCTGGACGGGTTCAAGGCCTTTGCCGCCTGGCAGACGCGCCTGATCCAGAACGGCAGCCTGCAGCGCTATATGGCGGTGACCTTTGGCACCTTCGTGGTGCTGGTGGGTGGCACCTATCTGATCAAGGGCGCGTTCCGGTCGGGCCTCAGCCTGACGACCGAGGGTATACATCCGGTGCAATGGGCCGTGCTGGGCCTGATCGCGGCGGGGGCGATGCTGACGGTCTGGACCC
The DNA here is from genome assembly GCF_001724535.1 of Paracoccus sp. SCN 68-21. NCBI lineage: Bacteria > Pseudomonadati > Pseudomonadota > Alphaproteobacteria > Rhodobacterales > Paracoccaceae > Paracoccus > Paracoccus sp. SCN 68-21. Next base: position 14,844 of record NZ_MEES01000069.1, read on the forward strand.
ACAGCCGCATGACCGCCGTGGCGGCCATGGGGGTGACGGGCATCGGCGTCGCGCTGATCTTCATCATGTTCAGCGCGCCCGACGTGGCCATCACCCAGCTGCTGGTCGAGGTTCTGGTCGTCGTGCTGGTCAGCCTGGTCATGCTGCGGCTGCCCTATCTGCCGCGCCGCTCCAAGGCGACCTTCCGCGCCGGTCACGCGATGATCGCGGGCGGGATGGGTCTGGTGACGACCTTCCTGATGATCTCGGTCCTGGCGACCGATTTCGACCGTCGCCTGACGACCTTCTTCGAGGCGGCCTCCTATCCCGAGGCCTATGGCCGCAACATCGTCAACGTGATCCTGGTCGATTTCCGCGCCCTGGACACCTTTGGCGAGGTCACCGTCGTCGCCATCGCGGCCATCGCGGCATTCGCGCTGCTGCGCGGCATGTCCACCCGCCGCAAGCCTGAGGAGGAGAGCTGAGATGCAGTCGCTGATCCTGACGACCACCACGCGCCTGCTGGCGGCCCTGCTGCTGATGTTCTCGATCTATGCGCTGCTGCGCGGGCACAACCTGCCCGGCGGCGGCTTCATCGGCGGGCTGATCGGGGCGACCGCGTTCATCCTCTATACCATCGCGACCTCGGTCGACGAGGCGCGTGCGGCCCTGCGGATCGACCCGTCGAACCTGGCCATCCTGGGCGTGGGCGTCGCGGCGCTGGCGGGCCTGGGCGCGGGTTTCGCGGGCGATCCGTTCTTCACCGGACAGTGGCTGTTCCTGTTTCAGGACGGCGACAGCTATATCCCGCTGTCCACCGTTCTGGTTTTCGATATCGGAGTCTACATGGCTGTCTTTGGCGGCATCCTGACCCTGGTCTTTGCCATGGAACAGGAGATCTGACGTGGAACTGCTGCTTGCCATCACCATCGGGGTGCTTGTGTCCACCTCGGTCTATCTGATGCTGGACCGCAATGTGCTGCGGTTCCTGTTCGGGCTGGTCCTGCTGTCGAACGCGGTCAACCTGCTGATCTTCACCGGCGGCCGGCTGACCGCGGGCGCGCCGCCGCTGATCGACGCGGGCGAATACGCGCCCACCGGCGTCGTCGCCAACGCGCTGCCGCAGGCGCTGGTCCTGACCGCCATCGTCATCGGCTTTGGCCTGCTGGCCTTCACGCTGGCGCTGGTCTATCGGACCTACATGACCCTGGGCACCGTCAACAGCGACGAGATGCGCGTGGCCGAACCTGCCGACGAATCCAAGCTGGATACCGGCAGGCTGGGCATGGGCAAGGCCAACCCCGCCAAACCCGCCACCGGGCAGGAGGCCGGGATATGAGCTGGCTTCTTGTCTATCCGATCATCATTCCGCTGCTGACGGCGGTGCTGGCCTATCTGTTCCGCAACAGCCCGGCCGGGCGCTGGATCTCGGTCGCGGGGACGGTCGCGCTGCTGATGGCGTCGATCATGCTGATGGCCGAGGTGCTGGAGCAGGGCGTCGTCGCAGCCCAGATGTCGAACTGGCAGGCGCCCTTCGGCATCACGCTGGTGGCCGACCTGCTGGGCGCGGTGATGGTCGTCATCACCGCCATCACGGGCCTTGCCACCGTCATCTACACCCTGTCGGAAATCCCCGAGCGGATGGAGCGTCTGGGCTTTCACGCCCTGCTGCAGATGCTGATGGTCGGCGTCGTCGGCGCCTTCCTGACGGGCGACCTATTCAACCTCTATGTCTGGTTCGAGGTCATGCTGATCTCCAGCTTTGGCCTGCTGGTCCTGGGCGGCACGCGCGAGCAGCTGGACGGGGGCATCAAATACGTGATGCTGAACCTGGTCTCGACCATCATGTTCCTGGCGGGCATCGGCCTGCTCTATGGCCTGACCGGTACGCTGAACATGGCCGACCTGCACCTGGCCGTGCGCGGGGTCGAGAATACCGGCCTGCTGACCACCATCGCGGTGATGTTCATGGTGGCCTTTGGCGTCAAGGCGGCGATGTTCCCGCTGTTCTTCTGGCTGCCAGCCTCCTATCACACGCCGCCCGTCGCGGTGTCGGCGATCTTTGCGGGCCTGCTGACCAAGGTGGGCGTCTATGCGCTGATCCGCATGTTCACGCTGGTCTTTGATCAGGACGTGGCCTTCACCCACACCATCCTGCTGTGGCTGGCGGTGGTGACCATGGTCACGGGCGTTCTGGGCGCGGCCGCGATGAATGATTTCCGCCGCATCCTGTCGTTCCACATCATCAGCCAGATCGGCTACATGGTGCTGGGCCTGGCGCTGTACACGCCCCTGGGCCTGATGGGCGCGGTGTTCTATCTGGTCCACCACATCATCGTGAAGGCCAACCTGTTCTTTGTCGCGGGCGTGGCCAAGCGCATCGCCGGATCGACCGATCTGGCGCGCATCGGCGGCCTTTACGCCCATGCGCCGCTGCTGGCCTTCCTGTTCCTGATCCCGGCCTTCTCTCTGGCGGGCTTTCCGCCGCTGTCGGGGTTCTGGGCGAAATATGTCGTGGTCAAGGCCGCGCTGGACCTTGAGATGTGGTTCGTCGCGGGCGTGGCATTGGGGGTGGGCCTGCTGACGATCTTCTCGATGACCAAGATCTGGGGCTCGGCCTTCTGGCCCGCGCATCCCGACGGGATCAAGCCGCGCCTGTCGGACCTGCCCACCTTCGACCGGGTGGCGCTGATGCTGCCCATCATCGCGCTGGCCGCACTGACCTGCCTGATCGGCCTCTTCCCCGAGCCCTTCGTGCAGTTCGCCGAACGCTCGGCCAACCAGCTGCTTGATCCGACCGATTACGTCACGACCGTTCTGGGGGTGCAGCCATGAACCTCTTTGCCATCAACATGGTGCTGGCCTTCGCCTGGGTCGCGCTGACCGGCAGCCTGACCCTGGGCGGGCTTCTGACCGGGTTCCTGGTGGGTCTGGCCGCGATGTGGCTGGTGCGCCCGCTGTTTCCGGAAACCGGCCGCTATTTCCTGCGGCTGTATTATTGGGCGCGGCTGATCGTGATGTTCGTCTATGAACTGGTGGTCAGCTCGCTGCCGGTGGTGGCGGACGTGTTCACGCCGGGGCAGGCGTCCAACCCGGCCCTGATCGCGGTGCCGATCACGGTCACGACCGATCTGCAGATCACGCTGCTGGCCAATTTCATCTCGCTGACGCCGGGCACCCTCAGCCTGGACGTCTCCGAGGACCGCAAGACGCTGTATATCCACGCGATGTTCGGCGAAGACCCCGATGCGATCCGCGCGCAGATCCGCGACCGCTTCGAGGTCTGGGTGCGCGAGGCGACGGAGTAGGACCATGACAATCTTGGATTACGCAATTCTGTTCGGTTTCGCCCTGGTCATCCTGGGCGTGACCTTCGCGGCCATCCGGCTGGTACGCGGGCCCACGCTGGCCGACCGGATCGTGGCGCTGGACGTGATGACGGTGCAGCTGGTCTCGTTCGGGGGACTGGCGGCGCTGCAATCGCGCAGCGCGGGCTTTCTGGACGTGGCGGTCGTTCTGGCGCTGGTCGGCTTTCTGGCGACCGTTTGCCTGGCCCGCTATTTGGAACGCCGCATCTTGCTCAAGGCGGAGGAGCTGACATGATCGGAGAGCTTGTCGTATCGTTTTTCGTCATCTCCGGCGGGATCTTTGCGGTGGCGGCGGGCCTGGGCGTGCTGCGCCTGCCGGACCTTCTGACGCGGATGCATGCCTCGACCAAGGCGGGCACCTTGGGTTCGGGGCTGATCCTGGTCGCCGTGGCCATCGCCTTTGCCGAAGGCACGGTGATCGCGCGGGCGGTTGCCGCGATCCTGTTCCTGCTGCTGACCGCGCCTGTCGCGGCGCATCTGATCGGCCGCGCGGCGTTCCGGACCGGGGTGCCCATGGTCGACCGCACCGTCTGCGAGGATGGCGTGGCCGAGGCCCTGCGCAAGCGCCCGCCCGAGCAGCCGCCCGAATGACCGGACAGCCCCGGCGCCGGGCGTCGGGGCTTTTCATCACGGGCGCGTGGGCGTATTGCTGGGCCGGGGGGCGGACGAACCGCCCGAGCTGAAAGAGCCGCATGAGCCAGGACATTCCGACCATCACCCGTACCGAAGACCTTGCCCGTTTCTGCGAGGCCGCCAAATCCCACCCCTACGTCACGATCGACACCGAATTCCTGCGGGAACGGACCTATTGGTCCAAGCTGTGCCTGATCCAGCTGGCCGTGCCGCCCGCATCGACGGCCAAGACCCCCGGGGGCGAGGCCGTGCTGGTCGACCCCATGGCCGAGGGGCTGTCGCTGGAGCCGCTTTATGACCTGTTCCGCCACGAGGCGACGGTCAAGGTGTTCCACGCCGCGCGGCAGGATCTTGAAATCTTTTTCCACGACGCGCAGATCTTTCCGACGCCTTTGTTCGACACCCAGGTCGCGGCCATGGTCTGCGGGTTCGGCGAACAGGTCGGATACGAGACGCTGGTGCGCAAGATCGCGCGCGCCGATCTGGACAAGTCGTCGCGCTTTACCGACTGGTCGCGTCGGCCGCTGTCGGATGCGCAGGCGGCCTATGCGCTGGCCGATGTGACCCATCTGCGGGTGATCTATGAATTCCTGGCGGCCGAGCTGAAAAAGACCGGTCGCGACGCCTGGCTGGCCGAGGAGCTGTCGGTCCTGACCGACCCCGAGACCTATATCACCCGCCCCGAAGAGGCCTGGATGAAGGTGCGCACCCGCACCAATTCGCCGCGCTTTCTGGCCATCCTGCGCGAGCTGGCGCGGTTCCGCGAAGCCTATGCCCAGGAACGCGACATCCCCCGGTCGCGCGTCTACAAGGACGATGCGATGATCGAGCTGGCCTCGACCAAGCCGCTGAACGAGGCCGATCTGGGCAAGTCGCGCCTGCTCTTGCGCGAGGCGCGGCGGGGCGACATCGCCAACGGCATCCTGGCCGCGGTCAAGGCGGGCATGGAATCCAAGGACCTGCCCCAGCCCAAGGGTGAGGAGCCGGGCAAGCCCGGCAACGCCGCCCTGTCGGATCTGTTGCGCGTGCTGCTCAAGGCCAAGGCCGATGCGGCGGGCGTTGCGCCCAAGCTGATCGCCTCGTCCTCCGAACTGGACGCCATCGCCACCGGCAGCCGCGATCTGCCCGCGCTGCAGGGCTGGCGGGCCGAGGTCTTTGGCCAGGACGCCCTGCGCCTGGCCGCCGGAGAGATCGCGCTGTCGGCCAAGGGCGGCGCGGTCAAGGTCGTTCCGGTCGGCTAGGCGATGCACCCCCCGGTCACCCTGACGCGCCCCTGGCCCGAGGATGCCGACGACATCGCGGCGGCCATGGCCGATTGGGACGTCGTGCGCTGGCTGACCACGCTGCCCTGGCCCTATGGCGCGGATGATGCCCGCGATTTCGTGGCCGGGGCGGGTCTGGACGAACATGCCGTGCGGCAGGGGGACCGGCTGGTCGGCATGGTCCAGGCGGGCCGCGTCTTTGGCATCTGGATCACGCCGGACCGGCAGGGGCAGGGCATCGGTCGCCGCGCCGGGGTGCTGGCCCTGTCGCGGCTGTTCCTGTCGGGCGCAGCCGAGGTTCAGGCGCATTGTCTGGTCGGCAACGACCGCTCGGCCCGGCTGCTGGATTGGCTGGGGTTTCGTCCCTGCGGGCGGGTGACGCTGTCGTCGCGGCCCTTGGCGCGGGACGTGCAGGCCGACCGCCTGACCCTGGACCGCGCCGGGTTCGAGGCCCGCCACGCCATCGCCCTGACGACACCGCGCCTGCGCATCGATGCGGTCACGCCCGCGGACCTGCCCGCGCTGCACCGGATCGTCACCCGACCTGCGGTCGCGCGGATGCTGCTGCGCTATCACCCCGCGATGACGGTGGATGAGGCTGCGCCGCTGCTGCTGCAATCGGCGCTGGTGCCGCCGCTGCGCCTGGCGGTTCGGCACGGGGGGCAGGTCATCGGATCGGTCAGTCTGATCGAGGGCACGCCGCCCCACCTGACGTATTTTCTGGACCCCGATCACGCGGGCCAGGGTCTGGGACAGGAGATGGTGTCCGCTGTCTTTGACGAGGTCGTGGCGCGCCTGGCCCCGTCCGAAATCGTGGCCGAAGTGTTTCTGGACAACCCGGCATCGCGCAAGATCCTGAAGAACCTGGGGTTCCGGCGCGACGAAGATGCCTTGATCACATCGCGCGGCCGCGACGCGTCGGCTCAGGCCGCGCGGTATCGCTGGCGGGCAGGTCTGCTCAGCTAGAGCGGTCGCGATCGTCCGTGACGGGCTGGATCACGCGGAACAGGGCGCGCCGTTCCTCGGGCGTCTCGGCCTGAGGGAAACCGCGCAGCGGGGGCGGCGGTGTCGGGGTGCGCGGCTCGTTCCGTTTGGCGAAATCGGCCATGCCCTCGGCGAAACCGATGGTCGAGGGGGACGGCGCCAATGTCGTGCCGCCGTCGATGATGGGGATCACCTCGTCATCGACCAGATCGAACCGGCGGGGCGGAATGCCGGTATCGCCCTCTGCCACAAAGCAGCCCAGGGCGCGCGTCACATCACCCAGATCCGACCGCAGCGGCAGCAGCAGCATCTGGCCCGCCAGTTGCGGACGGGCATAATCCGACCGGCCATGCAGCGTCAGCCGCGCGATCTGGGGCGCCTTGAACACGCTTTCCAGCACGTCCGAGAACCGCCCGCGAGAGGTCGTATTCAGAAAGGCGCAGATCGGCATGCCGCGCACCTCCATCCCCATCAGGTCGATCAGGTGCCGGCCCGCCAGACGCAGACGACCGGCCCCCGGTGCGATCCGCTCCAGGATGAAGGCATAGTCCAGCGTGCGGGCGATGCCGCGCGGATCGACATCCGAACGGGCGGGAATGGCGCGCCCCTTGCGGATGCTGTTCCAGTATTCGCGCATCTCTCTCAGGACGCGGTCGGGCTGACAGGTGTCGTAATCCTGCAGCCGCACGACCCGGCCGGGGCCATCCTGCGGGGATTGACCCGGTTTGATCTCTGATCCGTCTTCCCGGTCCGACACGATCAACCCTTCACTAAACCCCGGCGCTGCCGGTCACTGTTCGCAACGCCACCATAACGCCATCGGATGCCACGCGCCGAGTCATATTATGAACGAATGGTTAAGATGCCCTGGTTCGGGCAGGGGCGCGGCCCCCTTGACCCCCGCGCCCGACCGGGGCATCCCGATGCGCAACGGCAACGCAGCAGACGCGAGGGAACACGTGGCCATGATCGACCGCACCGGCCTGATGGTCATCCTGTCATCGCCTTCGGGGGCGGGAAAATCGACCCTGGCGCGACGGCTGATGGAGTGGGATGCGGGCCTGCGCTTTTCGGTGTCGGCCACCACGCGCGCGCCGCGCCCCGGAGAGGTGGACGGCGTCGATTACCATTTCACCTCGCGCGCGGGGTTCGAGCAGATGGTCGCGGACGGGCAGATGCTGGAACATGCCGAGGTGTTCGGCAACCTTTACGGCAGCCCGCGCGGCCCGGTCGAACAGGCGATGCTGGCCGGGCGCGACACGTTGTTCGACGTGGACTGGCAGGGGGGACAGCAGATCCGCGCCTCGGCCCTGGGGCGTCATGTCGTGTCGATCTTTGTTCTGCCCCCCTCACTGCCCGAGCTGGAACGGCGGTTGCGCGGGCGGGGGCAGGACAGCGATGCGGTCATCGCCGGCCGCATGGAAAAAAGCCGATCCGAGATCAGCCACTGGGCCGAATACGATTACGTCCTGGTCAATGACGACCTGGACGAGACCGAGGCCCGGATGCGCGCCATCCTGACCGCCGAACGCCTGCGCCGCGACCGACAGTCGGGCCTGGGCGGTTTCGTGCGCGCCCTGATGGCCGAGGAGGCGTGATGATCTGGGCGCTGGACGGGATCGAGCCGCAGATCGACCCCGATGCCTGGGTGGCACCGGATGCGCAGGTGATGGGCCGGGTGACGCTGGCTGCGGGCGCGTCCGTGTGGTTCGGCGCCGTTCTGCGCGGCGATACCGAGATGATCACGGTCGGGCCGGGCAGCAACGTCCAGGACCTGTGCTGCCTGCATACCGATCCGGGCCATCCGCTGATGATCGGGACCGATTGCACCATCGGGCATCGCGCGATCCTGCATGGCTGCCGGATCGAGGACGGGGCGCTGGTGGGAATGGGCGCGACCATCCTGAACGGCGCGGTGATCGGGGCGGGGGCGCTGGTCATGGGCGCGCCGGGCCGGGTCGTGCGGATGCTGGACGCCGATGCGGTGGCGGGGCTGCGCGCCTCGGCCGCGCGTTATCGGGCCAATGCGGCGCGGTTTCGGGCCGGGCTGCGGCCCGTCAGCGGGGCGGGGGCCTAGATGGCCGGTCCGGTCGCGGGGGCCATGCGGCGGGTGGCCGGTCTGCTTGACGGCGTGCCGGTGCCGATGCTGGCGGTCGATCGCGATGCCCGCGTGATCGCGGCCAATGCGCTGGCGCTGGCGCTGTTCGGCCCGGATCTGGAGGGGCGGCCCTTTGTCACCGTGCTGCGCCACCCGGCGGTCGTGCAGGCGGTGGATTGGGTGCTGGACCCCGAGGGCACGCCCGCGCCGGTCGCTGACCCGGCGTTGCCCGCGCCTGCGGGGGTGATCACGCTGCGCGCGCCCTGCACCGCCGATGGCCGCGAGATCCTGGCCGAGGTGACCGTCGCCCCTCTGCCCAGCCTGTTCGGGCGCGGCGCGACCATCGCCGTGCAGGACCGCAGCGTGGCCGAGGAGGCCGAGCAGATGCGCCGCGATTTCGTGGCCAATGTCAGCCACGAGCTGAAGACCCCCCTGACCGCCATGACCGGCTTTATCGAGACGCTGCGCGGTCCCGCCCGCGACGATGTGCGCGCCCGCGACCGGTTCCTGGACATCATGGAGCGCGAGGCGGGCCGCATGAACCGCCTGATCAGCGAGCTGCTGTCGCTGAGCCGGGTTCAGGCCGAGGAACGCTCGCGCCCTTCGGGGCTGGTCGATCTGCCGGGGCTGCTGCGGGGCATCCTGGCGATGCTGGCCCCGCGCGCCGAGGCTGCGGGCGTCGAGGTCGTGACCGAGGGGCTGGACCGTGCCCTGCGGGTGCCGGGCGATGGCGACCAGCTGACGCAGGTGTTCCAGAACCTCATCGAGAACGCGCTGAAATACGGCGCCTCGGGCGGGGTCATGCGGGTCACGTTGGCGCGCATCGCGCATGAGCCGCTGTTGCGCGGCCCGGCCTGGGCGGTCACCGTCGAGGATCGCGGCGACGGCATCGAGGAACAGCACCTGCCCCGCCTGACCGAGCGGTTCTATCGTGTCGACACGCATCGCGCCCGCGCGCAGGGCGGCACCGGGCTGGGCCTGGCGATCGTCAAGCATATCGTGAACCGCCATCGGGGCCGCCTGCGCATCGAAAGCCGCGTGGGCGAGGGCAGCCGGTTCACCGTGATCCTGCCCGAGGGGCTGGCGCGCGGCTGAGGGCCCCGTGTCGCCCGAAAACCCGGGCAAAGCGGTCGTGGCAATGCGGCTGCCCCCTCGCCCTTCGGGTGCGGGTGCCCTATAAGCGGGCCCAAGCGGGTTTTTGCGAAGGAATGTCGTCATGGCGCTTACACAGGCCGATCCGGCCAAGCTGGCCGCCGCGCGGGCCGCGGTGGCCCTGGTCGAGGACGGGATGAGGCTGGGTCTGGGCACCGGCTCGACCGCCAGCGTGATGGTGCGGGTGCTGGCCGAGCGGGTCGCGGCCGAGGGCCTGTCGCTGCGCTGCGCCGCCACGTCGAAGGCCACCGCCGATCTGGCCCACAGCCTGGGTCTGGCGGTCGAGAGCCTGGACGATATCGGCTGGCTGGACATGACCATCGACGGCGCCGATGAGGTCGACCCGCATCTGCACCTGATCAAGGGCGGCGGGGCCGCGCATCTGCGCGAAAAGGTCGTGGCCGCCGCCAGCGACCGCATGGTCGTGATCGCCGATCCCGGCAAGGTGGTCGAGGTGCTGGGCGCCTTTCCCCTGCCGGTCGAGGTGCTGGAATTCGGCTTTGAGACGACGCGCAAGCTGATCCGCCGCGCCCTGGAGGCGCTTGAGCTGGGCGATCATGACGTGCTGCAGCGCCTGCGCGGCAGCGACGCTGTGGTGACCGATGAGGGCAACCTGATCCTGGACCTGCATCTGGGCGCGATCCCCGATCCGGTGGCGCTGGCGCGCGCGCTGTCGGGCATTCCCGGCGTGGTCGAGCATGGCCTGTTCCTGGGCATGTGCGACCTGGCCATCATCGGCCGCGAGGATGGCAGCGTGGTCGAGCTGGCGCGCGACGACATCGACGCCGACATGCTGGCGCAAGAGGGGGAATGACGTGAGCTTCGATTACGATCTGTTCGTCATCGGCGGGGGTTCGGGCGGCGTGCGCGCGGCCCGGATCGCGGCGGGCGAACATGGCGCCAAGGTCGGCCTGGCCGAGGAAAGCCGCATGGGCGGCACCTGCGTCATCCGGGGCTGCGTGCCGAAAAAGCTGATGATCTTTGCCTCTCAGGCCGGGCTGATGGCGCAGGAGATGCGCGGATACGGCTGGTGCGACGCGCAGGCGGGTGCGTTCGATTTGGAGGTGTTCCGCGAAAAGCTGGATGCCGAGCTGTCGCGGCTGGAGGTGATCTATCGCGCCGGGCTGACCCGCGCGGGCGTCGAGATCCACGACCAGCGCGCCACCCTGGACGGCCATCACCAGGTGCGCCTGGCCGATGGCACGACCCGCACCGCGCGCCACATCCTGATCGCCACCGGCGGCAGGCCCGCGCCCATCGGCATCCCCGGAGAGGAGCTGGCGATGATTTCGGACGACCTGTTCCTGATGGACCGGCTGCCGGGGCGGATCCTGCTGGTCGGCGGCGGCTTTGTCGCCTGCGAATTCGCGACCATCCTGGCGGGGCTGGGCGTGGAGACGGTGCAGGCCTATCGCGGCGACGCGGTGCTGCGCGGGTTCGACCGCGAGGCGCGCGACCTGGCCACCCTGCAGCTGAGCGCGGTGGGGGTGGACCTGCGCCTTGGCCTGACGCCTGCCGCGTTGGAGCGGGATGGCGATGGCATCCGCGTGCGGTTTGACGACGGCACGGATGAGCGGTTCGACGCGGTGCTGATGGCGACCGGGCGCGACCCCTATACCCGCGGGCTGGGGCTGGAGACGACCGAGGTCCGCACCAGACGCAACGGCGCGATCGAGGTCGACGAATGGTCGCAGACCTGCGTGCCGTCGATCTTTGCGGTGGGCGACGTGACCGACCGTGTGAACCTGACCCCGGTCGCGATCCGCGAGGGGCATGCCTTTGCCGATACCGTGTTCGGCGCGCGGCCCCGGACGGTCGATCACTCCATCGTCGCCAGCGCGGTCTATCTGCGCCCCCACGAGGTCGCCTCGGTCGGTCTGACCGAGGAGGAGGCCCATGCGCGGGGCGCGGTCGACGTCTATGCCACCACGTTCCGCCCGATGCGGTCGATGTTCGCGGGCAGCGACGCCAAGGTCATGATGAAGCTGCTGGTCGACCCGGCCGATGACCGGGTGCTGGGCTGCCACATCTTCGGCCCCGAGGCCGGGGAGATGATCCAGCTGGCGGCCATCCCCATCGGCATGGGCGCGACCAAGGCTCAGTTCGACGCCACCATCGCCGTCCACCCGACGGCGGCCGAGGAACTGGTGACGATGCGCCATCCCACGCGCCGTCTGGCGGCGGTCACGGGATGACAACACCGTGGGCGCGGCCTTGGGTCGCGGCCAGGGGCGGGTCGCAGGGTTGACATTTCGGCCCCGCGCCCCAGTTTTCAAGTAACGGAAATTCTTACGAAAGAAGGTCTATCGGATGGCAAATCAGGGCCCCTGGGGCGGAGGCGGCGGCGGCAATGGCGGTCGTGATGACGGGGATCGTGACAAGAAGCCTGCAGGTCGTCCCTGGGGTGAACAGCCGCCGCCGGGCGGCCCGCGCCGTCCGGGACCGGCAGGCGACCCGCAGCGCCCCGAGATCGAGGACCTGATGAAAAAGGGTCAGGAACGCCTGCGCGTCCTGATGGGCGGTCGCGGCACCGGCGGGGGAACCGGCGGCGGCGGCAATGGCCCGCGCAGCCCGATGGGCCCGAATTTCGGGCTGAACCGCTCGACCCTGGTGATCGCCGGCCTGGCCGCGGTGGGCCTGTGGGCCTTTGCCAGCTTCTACCGGGTGCAGACCAACGAACAGTCGGTCGAGTTCCTGTTCGGCCGCGCCATCGCCGTGGGGACCGAGGGTCTGAACTTTGCCCCCTGGCCGGTCGTGACTGCCGAGGTCGTGCCCGTCACCAACGAACGCGTCACCGAGATCGGCACCGGTCAGGCCGGGCCGATGGATACCGGCCTGATGCTGACCCGCGACCAGAACATCGTGAACATGGAATATCAGGTCGTCTGGAACATCCGCGACCCGCAGGCCTTCCTGTTCAACCTGGCGGACCCGGCGGATACCATCCGCGCCGTGTCCGAGGCCGCGATGCGCGACATCATCGCCCGCAGCGAGCTGGCCCCGATCCTGAACCGCGATCGCGGCGTCATCGCCAGCGACCTGCGCACCGCCGTCCAGACCACGCTGGACAGCTATCAGTCGGGCATCAACGTCATCCGCGTCAACCTGGACCGCGCCGATCCGCCCGATGAGGTCATCGACTCGTTCCGCGAGGTGCAGGCCGCCCAGCAGGAGCGTGACCGTCTGCAGAACGAGGCCGACGCCTATGCCAACCGCGAACTGGCCGCCGCACGCGGTCAGGCCGCCCAGATCCTGGAACAGGCCGAGGGTTACCGCGCCGAGGCGGTCAACACCGCAGCCGGTGAGGCCGCGCGCTTCAACTCGATCTATGAGGAATACGTGAACGCGCCCGACGTGACCCGTCGCCGGATGTATCTGGAAACGATGGAGCAGGTGCTGGGCGACGTGAACAAGATCATCATCGGCGAGGGCATCGGCGGTGGCGAGGGCGGATCGGGCGTCGTGCCCTATCTGCCGCTGGACCAGCTGCGCGGCAACACGGGCAACGCGGCCCAGGCTCGGGCCGCGCCCGCGGCCGGGCAGGCCCCCGCCCAGCCCACCACCACCACCACCGGAGGGACGAACTGATGGCCGCGCGCACCAATATCCTGACCGCTCTGGCTTTGCCCGCGCTGGTCGTCGTGGCCGTGGTCGCCGGATCGTCGCTGTTCATCGTGGACGAGCGCGAAAAGGCGCTGGTCCTGCGGATCGGTCGGGTCGTGAACGTCCAGGAGACGCCGGGCCTGAACTTCAAGCTGCCCTTCATCGACAATGTCGTCAAATATGACGGGCGCATCCTGGGCCTGCCGACCAGCCCGCTGGAGGTCACCCCGCTGGATGACCGCCGCCTGGTGGTCGACGCCTTTGCCCGCTGGCGGATCACCGATCCGGTCCGCTTCCGTCAGGCCGTCGGCGTCCAGGGCATCCAGGCCGCCGAGATGCGGCTGGAGCCGATCGTCGTCGATGCCATCCGGGGCGTTCTGGGTACCGTGCCTTCGACCTCGGTGCTGTCGGATGACCGGACCAGCCTGATGAACCAGATCCGCGACGAGGCGCGCGCCAATTCGGCGGGCCTGGGGATCGAGATCATCGACGTGCGCCTGACCCGCACCGACCTGCCCGAGCAGAACCTGAACGCGACCTATGCGCGGATGCGGGCCGAACGGAACCGCGAGGCCGCCGACGAGGTCGCCCGCGGTAACGAGGCCGCGCAGCGCGTGCGGGCCGCAGCCGACCGGACCGTGGTCGAGCTGACCTCCGAGGCGCGCCGCCGCTCCGAGATCATCCGAGGCGAGGCCGATGCGCAGCGCAACGCGATCTATGCGGACGCCTATGGGCGCGACCCCGAGTTCTTCTCGTTCACGCGGTCGCTGACCTCGTATCAGCGGGCGCTGCGCGGTGAGAATAGCTCGATGGTGCTGCAGCCGGACAGCGAGTTCTTTACCTACCTGTCCAGCGACGGCGCGGCGAATGCCAATCCGGCCGCGACCCCGGTTCCGCCGGGCAATGCGGCTGAACGCCTGGGGCTGACGCTGAGCGACGTGAACAGCGATGCCGAGACGCTGGTCACGCCCGACGTGATCGACAGCGACGGCAACCGCATCGGCGAATCGGCCGGCGTGCAGCTGACGCCCGTCCCCGAGAGCCTGGCGGCACCCCCGCAGGAGCCTTCGGAGGTGGTGCTGCCTGAGGCGCAGATCACCCCCGCGCCCGATGCCGGTCAGGAGGCGCCCGCGGAAACCGCCCCCGCCGAGCCCGCACCCGCAGAGCCGGCACCCGCGGAACCGGCCCCTGCCGAGCCTGCCCCGGCAGAGCCCGCACCGGCGGATGCGCCTGTCGAACCGGCCCCGGCCAACTGATCTGATAGACGGGCGGGGGGCAACCTCCGCCCGTTTTCGCAACAAAAGTCACGATCAGTTCACAACCCGAGAGCGTGATTTATTTGCCACGCGCCCTTAGATAGCAGTCATATCCGTCACGGCAGATCGGGCCGCATCCGCACCCCTGCCATCGAGAGATGAGGACATCGCATGAAACCGCTTTTCCCCCGGCACATCCTGACCGCATCGGCCCTGGCGCTGGTCGTCGGGCTTGGGCAGGCCGGCGCACAGCAGGTGGTCGATCCCGCCAATGACGATCTGCCCCCCGAGGTCAGCCAGCAGGCGCAGGACGCCGCCGACGCCAACCAGCCCCTGGGGATGGAGGCCAACGGCGCCCCGCCCTCGCAGGTGATGCCGGGCAGCTTTGCCGACCTGGCCGAGCAGGTGTCGCCTGCGGTCGTGAACATCACCACCACCTCGGTCGTGTCGCAGCCCACCGGCGGGCCGTCATTCCCCGAAGGCAGCCCGTTTTCCGACCTGTTCCGCGAATTCGGCTTTCCGGGCATGCCGGGCGGCCCCGAGGGCATGCCCCAACAGCGCCGTCCGCAGCGGTCGAACGCGCTTGGGTCGGGCTTTGTGATCTCGGCGGACGGGTTCATCGTGACGAACAACCATGTCATCGACGGTGCCGACCAGATCGAGGTCGAGTTCTATTCCGGCCAGCGCCTGCCCGCGACCGTGGTCGGCACCGACCCCAACACCGACGTGGCCCTGCTGAAGGTCGAGAGCGACGAGGCCATCCCCTTCGTGCGGTTCGGCGACAGCGACTCGGCCCGCGTGGGCGATTGGGTCCTGGCCTTGGGCAACCCTTTGGGGCAGGGATTCTCGGCCAGCTCGGGGATCGTGTCGGCGCGCAACCGCGAGCTGTCGGGCACCTATGACGACTATCTGCAGACCGACGCGGCGATCAACCGCGGCAATTCGGGCGGCCCGCTGTTCAACCTGCAGGGCGAGGTGATCGGCGTGAACACCGCCATCCTGTCACCCAATGGCGGCTCGATCGGCATCGGCTTCTCGATGGCGTCGAACGTGGTGTCGCAGGTCGTGGCGCAGCTGCAGGAGTTCGGAGAGACCCGGCGCGGCTGGCTGGGCGTGATGATCCAGGACGTGACGCCGGAGATGGCCGAGGCGATGGGTCTGGACGTCACCGGCGGCGCGATGATCACCGACGTCCCTGAGGGGCCGGCGCGTGATGCGGGCCTGCTGACCGGCGACGTGATCACCGCCTTCGCGGGGACCGAGGTCGCCGATACCCGCGCCCTGGTCCGCCGCGTGGCCGAGGCGCCTGCCGGAGAGACCGCCCAGATCGTCGTCATGCGCGAGGGCGACGAACTGACGCTGGACGTGACCTTGGGCCGCCGTGAGACCGCGCAGGGTGGCGGCACCCCCGAGACGCCCGACGACGAGCCGTCGGAAAGCGATGTCCTGGGCATGTCCGTGACCGTCCTGACCCCCGAGATGGCGACCGAACTGGGCGCGCCGCGCGATGCGCGGGGCCTGGTCATCACCGGCGTCGACCCCGAGGGTCCGGCCGCCGAAAAAGGTCTGGCCGCCGGTGACATCATCACCGATGTGAACCAGCAGACCGTCGCGACCCTGTCGGACCTGACCGACCGCATCGAAGAGGCCCGCGAGGCCGGTCGCCGGTCGGTCCTGATGCTGATCCGGCGCGGCGGAGAGCCTTTGTTCGTGGCCCTGCCGCTGACGGATGAGGCCCCCGCCGAATGAGGCGGGCGGGGGCGGCCCCTTTTCAAACCGCCCCCGATCGCCTAATTGCACGGGAACACAAGGGAACAAGCGATCATGGCGAAGATTACCTATATCGAACATAACGGCATCCGCCACGAGGTCGAGGTCCGCCCCGGCATGACAGTGATGGAGGGCGCGCGCGACAACGGCATTCCGGGCATCGACGCCGACTGCGGCGGCGCCTGTGCCTGTTCGACCTGCCATGTCTATGTCGATCCGGCCTGGGCGGACAAGCTGCCCGCCCGCGATCCGATGGAGCAGGACATGCTGGATTTCGCCTACAAGCCCGATCCCGAACGGTCGCGCCTGACCTGCCAGATCAAGGTTACCGAGGCGCTGGACGGCCTGGTCGTGCAGATGCCCGAACGCCAGATCTGATCCGACGCCTACGCACCCCGGACGGCCGCGCCCCCTGCGCGGCCGTTTCGCGTTGCGGCCTCAAACGATGGTGATCCCACGGCGCATCCGGGGCGGTTGCCCGCCGCGGGCAATCGTGATGGTGTTGCGCACGTTGGACAGCATGCATGGAGAAACGGGATGCGGCACCTGATCTGCACCGCGGTCATCGCCACGGCGGGCCTGTCGGGAGCGGCACTGGCGACGCCCGCCGCCTTTGTCGAGGTCATAGTGACGGGCCTGTCCACCGACGAGGGTGTTCTGGCCTGCACGCTCCATGACAACGCGCAGGGTTTTCCCGCCGCTCCGGGCGTCGCGCATGTCCGCATCGCGCCGCAGGGCGGGCAGGGGATCTGCCGGTTCGACGGCCTGCCGCCCGGGCGCTACGCCGTGGCCGTGCTGCATGACGAGAACGCGAATGGCCGTCTGGACACGAACGCGCTTGGCATCCCGCAGGAGCGGTGGGGCATCTCGGTCGGAAAGGCGCCACGCTGGCGCGCGCCCCGTTTCGATGAGGCCGCGTTCGATCTGGGCACCACCTCGCTGCGGACGGGCATCGACCTGAACCCGTGACCGCACGGGGCAAACGGTACCCTGCGCGGATCGCCCGCGTTGCCGTGAAATTTCCGGCGGTGATGGCTCGCGGGACCGTATCCGCCTCACCTTTCGTCTTCCCTATGGCTATGTCCTGCATCAGGGAAAGCCCTTCGGGAGCTGTCCCAAGGGCATCGGCCAAGCACCTGTGCAATATACGCCATGCCCGATCCGCCAGATCGTGGGCCGTGTCCCAAGGCTTGGTGTAGGAGACCGCGGGCGGAGCCCTTGGCGTAGCGCAGCGCGCGGCCGGTGGTGAGGCTGGCGGCCACCGTCGATCT
>NZ_MEES01000070.1:0-29736 GCF_001724535.1 Paracoccus sp. SCN 68-21
TTAATGTCGACCGCGAAGATGACACTGCTCCCGGCAAACGATGTCCCATCGCCAAGAAAGACCTTGCAGAACGACATGCGATTAGATGACAGCCTCGGCCGGGCACGTCGATATGGAGTCCTCAGCGTTAGGTGCAGGAAGCGGTCTGTTCGAAGTATCGCATTTCTGCCACGGCATCCTGCAGGAGCTGTCGGGCGGTTTACTTTCTTTTCCGGCGAAGTGGCTTCGTCGTGGTCTGCCCTTCGCCTTTTGAAATCTTCGCTTTTCCGGTGCAGGTTGGATAGCGAACGCACCCAAGGAACTTCCCATAGCTGCCACTCCGCTCGACCAGCCAGCCATCTTCGCAGTCTGGGCAGGTCGGATAGCTGGCACTGCAGGTACATCGAACTTCGCCTGTCCCTTCGGTTTGGCGTGGTATAGCCGTACCGCAGGACGGGCAGGCGGGCAGCAGGTTTCCGCAATGCTGCACATGCTCGCAGCGATACCAGATGCGGCCATCCTGCCCGGTCACGCCCAGCAATCGCCCGCCGCATTCGCCGCAGACGTGAGCCTCGGGTTCAGCTCCGGGGGCTGTCGATATTCCGTAGGCGGGGTCTTTGCGAAGCTCGATCACAAAGGATGACGGTCGGGCATTCGAGGCAAGGATCGTCAGGGTATGTCGGGCCCGCGTCATCGCCACATACATGACGCGCCGCTCCTCTGCGTTCTGGAATGCCTCCTCTTCCGGTGAGACCAAGGACAAGAGGGAGTCGTCGACGATCTCTGACGGGAACCCCATGCGCCCGCTATCGGCGCTGAGCAGGATGACGTGGTCGGCTTCCAGCCCCTTCGAGGCGTGGATGGTCTTGAATTCAATCTTCAGCCGCGGGAAGCGACGCCGCAGACCCGGCATGTCCGGTTCGTTGAAACGATAGCGGCCTAGGAGCAGTACCGTCGCGGGCTTGGCCTCGAGCGCCGCGGCGGCAGACAGGGCGGCAAGCAGCTCGTTCAGCTTCGCCTCATCCTCACCTTTGGACACCGTGACAACCCTGATGGCCGGTTCGGTCGCGGTCCCGGCCGGGACGATCTTCTTGTCGATTTGGGCAGGGTTCCGCAGAACGAATGTGCGGGCGGCAAAGGCGATCTGGTCGACCGACCGGAAGGTGCGGCCGAGATCGACGGTTCTGTGCACGCCAGTCTCGCCATCGAAGCGACCCCCGAACTCCCGTCCAAAATGGCGCATCAGGTGGATGTCGGACCCCGCGAAGCGGAAGATCGATTGCCAGTCGTCACCTACGGCAAAGACGCGGACATCCGGATGCTGGGCCTTCAGCGCCTTCACCAGCCGGGCCCGGCTTTGCGAGATGTCCTGGAACTCGTCGACCAAGATGTGGCGGAACGGACTGACATAACGGCCTTCCTCCGCATAGCGCGCGGCACGCAAGATCATGTCCTCGAAGTCGATCCGGCCCTCCAGACGCTTCTGATATTCCTCGAAGACCGGCGCGAATACATCGAGGAACGCCCGGGCGCGTTTGCCAAGCTTCATTCGGTCGGACTTGGTCTCGCAGTCCTGCAAGCTGTAACCGCCGCTCTTGAACTTGCGCAGGAAGGTTCCGAGCAGCTTGGAAAAGTCATCGACCTGCTTTAACTCGACGATCCGGTCATAGATGGTGTCGACTGGCCGGGGGTTCAGGGTGAAATGCGGCGCCAGCTTTTCGGCGAGGCCGGTCAGCAGGCGGCCCTCCTGCCGTTCATAGCTGTAGGTCTCGATCAGGGTGGTCTGATGCTCGGCGTGGACCTTCCGCTTCCAGTCCATGCCCGCTAGGTATTCGTCACGATCCACGAAGGGCGCCGTGACCAGCCTTTCGCTCCCATCCCGCGCCTTCTCGCGTCGCACTCCGAAATGCTCGATGTAGATGCCGCTTTCGGTCAGGCGGAAATCGGGCTGGTAATCGCGCCTG
Organism: Paracoccus sp. SCN 68-21; assembly: GCF_001724535.1. Lineage (NCBI taxonomy): Bacteria > Pseudomonadati > Pseudomonadota > Alphaproteobacteria > Rhodobacterales > Paracoccaceae > Paracoccus > Paracoccus sp. SCN 68-21. The sequence continues at coordinate 1,944 of NZ_MEES01000070.1, forward strand.
CCGATCTCGGAAACCTTGTGTTCGTAGAGGGGCTCGTATTCGTAGTCGACGCCGTTTTCATAAAGCCAGTTGGCGATCTGGAGTTCCTCGTAACTCTTGACCTTCTCGCCCTGCAGCGTCCGCAGGTCTTGGCTCTCCATGTGGGTGTAGAAGTCATGCTTGGTCTTGAAGTCCCATTCCGTCTTGGGCTCGACCAGGAAATGCGCAAAGAACTGGATGATCGCCTTCGACACCTCTGACAGGCGGTAGACTAGGTCCTTCAGTATCTGCTTGATCAGGTTGCTAAAGGCCATGTCGTCGGTGGCATGATCTGCCAAGGCGGGCTTGGACCCTTCGACGATCCCGATGATGTCGTAGGCAATCGCGTGGAAGGTCCGCGCGACGATGGGCACGCCGGATCGGGCCTCGACCCGTTCCGACATTTCCTCCGCCGCATTCTTCGCGAAGGCCAGAAGCAGGATTTCCTCCGGCTGGCGGATGCCCGCCTTGACAAGGTATGCGGCCTTGGCGGTGATGACACTGGTCTTGCCGGATCCTGCCCCGGCAAGGACCAGCGTTGCATCCTCGTCGACAACAACCGAAAGGCGCTGTTCCGGCGTCAGCGGCATGCTTTCGATGGTGTCAAAGAAATCCTTCCATCGGTCCAGTTCCGCGGTGACAAAGGTGGCAATGCCATTGGCGCGTGCTGTTCGCGGGTCGGCTGCGAACTTCCGAACGGGCGCAATACGCGCAACGGCCTCGACACCGATGGCCTCAATATTCAGCTTCGAAAGGAGCGACGCCTCCAGATCACGGGCATCATCCAGCAGGGGTGCAATCCGACACGCGGCAGGGTATCGGGAAGGTGCCGCCAGCGACAGCACCTCGGTGAGCATCCGATCCAGTCGCGCGGCCTCCTTATCGAGGGCCGCGAGATTGAAGCGGGTCCACGCTACTGTGACCTGCGCCGAAAATTCATGGGCTTCTTGGTGACCCGCACCCTTCAGCACTACAGCGCCAAGTTCTCCCGAGCGAATGATCAATGCGGTTCCGAGCATCCCCTTTCGAAGAGAAGCTGCGCCCGCCATCGACTGTAACGGCATGGTGGTAACCTGGCCGCGTCGTGTGACCCGAATGTGATCTCCATCCAGCTCTAGGACGCGAGCGGACCTGCCGAGGGGATCAGCGAGGAAACCAAAAAATGGGCGTTGTTGCAGTCGAATCAAAGAACTGGGCCTAGTAATTGTGCCTCTTTACCTTGTGCCGCAACCAGACTCGACTGCAACCATGATCGCTTGCCCGGCAGTTCCCTGTGTTTGACGGATGACGGTTAACACGCGGTGCGCTAAGCTGCGTTCATGACATTTGCGTTTTATGATCTTGAAACCACCGGCATCTCGCCCGCCTTCGACCAGCCCCTGCAATTCGCAGCCATTCTGACGGATGACGCATTCAGGGAAATAGAGCGGGTCAATCTGCGCTGCCGGATCGCACCGCACATCATTCCGTCGCCTTGGGCGCTTGCAGTCACCGGCCTGCGCCCAGCGCAACTCCTTGATCCTAGCCTGCCGAGCCTCTTTGAGTTCACCCAAGAGATCGCGGCCTTGATCGAACGCTGGTCGCCCAGCACCTGGACCGGGTTCAACAGCATCCATTTCGACGAGGAGATGCTGCGCCAGGCATTCTACCAGAACCTGCAGCCCGACATCTTCGCGACCCAGTTCAATGGCAACACGCGGCTTGATGTGCTCACATCGCTCTATGCGGTCTGGTATCGCCAGCCTGATCTGCTCAAGTGGCCGGTGGATGAAACTGGCCGCGTGCGCTTCAAGCTCGATCTTTTGGCCCCACAGAACGGCTTTGTCGCCCACAACGCCCATGATGCGCTTGGCGATGTCGAAGCGACCATCCATCTTGCGCGCCTGATCGCCCAGCGCGCGCCCGAGCTTTGGGCAGAGATCCTCTCCAACCGCGACAAAGCTGCCGTGCAGACCCGGCTTGCCAGCTTTCAGCCCTTGGCACTGGTCGAGCGTTTTGGCGGTGGCCCGCCCCGCGCCACGATCGGCTGCTTCTGTGGCACGTCAGCCAGCAACACTAGTCAGGCCGCATTTTTCGATCTGGATGCTGCCGATCCGGCTGACCTGCTGGCAGCCGACGATGCCACGATCTTTGCTGCGGTGGACGCAACGCCGAAGATCATCCGCTCTCTCGCCATCAACAAGTCGCCCGCGCTTCTCACTGTGCCCAACCCGAGCCCCGTGCACATCCAACGCGCAGAGGTCATCGCGCAGTCGCCCGATTTCAGAAGCCGCGTGGGCACGGCGCTGGCCGCGCGCTTCCCAGAAGACCCAGCAGCCCCACCGCCCCCAGTTGAAAAGCAGATCTTCGGCGGGTTCTATAGCCACGCTGACAAAGCCCTGCTGACCGAGTTCCGGCGCGCGGACTGGCGGCGGCGTCAGGAGATTACCGCGACCCTCACCGACGCGCGTCTGCGCCAGCTGGGTCGACGCCTTGTCGCATCGCATGCGCCAGAGCTGCTCTCACCGGAAGAGCGCTGTCAATTTGATGCTTGGCTTCGTGAACGCTGGTCTGCGCCCAATGCGCCGGACATCGAGTGGACGGGCTTGGCGAAAGCGCAGGACGCTCTGGGTGAATTGCGCGCAAAGGCAGGGGTTGATCAGGGCTTGGTTGGAGAGATTGAAGCCTATCTGAAACGTTTCGAGCCCTGAGTGCTCTCGGGCAAAGCTGGCTTCTCGGGCAGCGCGTGATCGCAAGGTGCAGGCAAGCCGTCAATTTCAGTATGTTCGAACAAGGCTGAAGTTGCGCCTTCAGGTTCCAAGTGAATAAGTACGGGATATGCCACGCTCGGGCATAATCAGACCCCCACGGCAGAGCAGAACAATCTGCTGTTTGAGAAATACAATTTCTGGAAGGACGAGACTGCATGGCGAGGTTTAATCCACATCATGACAACAGCAAACTCTATCCCGCAATGCGCGAATTTGCAGCGGAATGTTTGTTGCGCGATGGATCCCTGTTGCAGCCCGGCCTAACGCTCTGGACGTCCGAGAACCTGGAAGAGCTTGATCGTTCATTCGTCCAGAACCCCGACGAAGGTGACGGCACATACTATGTCAAACTTGGGCAACAGGTTGGGGCGGGCTCGCCCGATAGTCGCAAACTCATGGCCGAGCTGCACTGGCTGCTGTTCGTTTTCCCCAGCGACATGAATGCCTCGACGAAAGTCGAGCGGATCAAAGAGATGTGGGCTTGGTCCGGCGAAGACCTGCCCGATGACGTCACTTTCCTGAATCATGATATTCTCGAAGGTCTCGGCCATACGGGGCAGGCCTACAAGAACCACAGATGGCGCGAGTTGAGCTTTCTGATCGGAGCGCTTCAGCTCTGGAAGAAGCTGCCGCCTGATCAACGCGAGGAAAATCTCGCGCAGTCAAACCGGTTCACCGCGTTCCTTGACGCCGCGCCGGGGGTAGAAGGGCGGCAATTGCGCCATATCCTGCCGCATCGTCTGTTTCCTGATGAATTTGAGCGCATTTCCAGCCCGCGTCACAAGCGAGAAATCCTCGAAGGCTTCGGCGTGGTCACCCGTCGGGATGCCAACAAGATGGACACGGGCTCACTCGATGCAGCCATTGGGGAGCTGCGAAAGAAGCTCGACTCCGAGCATGGCCGGGCGATCGACTTCTATGAGCCAGATATTGAAAGCAAGTGGCGGGAACGCGGGGCGACCTATCTGGTCAGTTGGAACCCCGCAAAGTGGGACTGGCAGTCCTTCGCGGAAGACCGCGCTACCACGGTTGCGGGCGAGACTGTCACGCATCCCTGGCGGACCAGCTCGAAGAAACCGAAGGTTGACGACCGCGTATACCTCCTCCGAACGGGGCAGGATCCACGCGGCGTGATCGCCCGCGGCAGGGTGGCTAAAGCGCCTTACCCCGACACCCATTGGGACAAGGCGCGCGCGGAAGCTGGCGAAACTGCTGATTTCATCGATGTCGAATTCGAGGATATTCGGGATCCAGCGCTGGATGCTTTTGTGCCGTTGGACATGTTGACCAGTAAGATTGCGGGTCAGGACTGGAGCCCGCAATCCTCGGGCATCCTGATCAAACCTACTGCGGCCCGAGCTTTGGCACGCCTATGGGAAGCGGCCGAACCGGCCGAGACTGAGATCGAGACAACAGATAGGGTTGGCGCAGCTATGGCACAAAATCTCATTCTCTATGGCCCGCCCGGCACTGGAAAAACCTACAGCACGACAGCCGAAGCCGTCCGCTTGTGTGGTGAGCCGGTGCCAGCTGACCGCGGCGCGTTGATGGATGTGTATCAGCGCCTGTTGGCAGCAGGGCGGATCGAGTTTGTGACCTTTCATCAGTCAATGGCCTATGAAGACTTCGTCGAGGGTAGGCAGCCTATGACTGGGTCCGACGATGGAGAGAGCACGGCTTCAGCCGGGTTCAGGCTCGAAACTGTGCCGGGAACATTTCGGCGCATAGCAAAGCGTGCTGAGACCAGTCGAGGGCGCGCATCAACCGCAGACAGCGTCCAGATCGCCGGACGGCAAGTGTTCAAGATGTCGATTGGCGAGGCGAATAATCCAGAGGATGCCCATCTGTTCGAGGATGCGATCAAGGGCGGGTACGCGGTTCTCGGATTTGAGGATATCGACTGGAGCGACGAAAAATATGCCAGCCGGGAGGCCATTCTTGAGGCCTGCAAGGCGAAGAGCGCGCAGAGCGGTGAGATCGATGGCCGTTCCGGCGCAGTTAATATGCCGTTTCGGTTTCGCAACTGGATCCGCAAAGGCGACGTCGTCATCGTATCGAAGGGCAATTCTCTGTTTCGTGCGATTGGCCTGTTCACCGGCGAATACGAGTTCGCGCCGCGACCGGAAGGTGACTATGCCCACCGTCGTGCGGTTCAATGGCTCTGGGTGGATCGCGAGGGTGTTCCCGTCGATGAAATCTACTCGCGCCGGTTCATGCAGCAATCGATCTATCTGCTCTATGACAGCGAACTGAACGTGCCAGCTCTCGAACGCTATATGAACAGCCAGCACGTCGAAGGACCAGCTGACCCGGAACGCTTCGTCCTGATCATCGACGAGATCAACCGTGCCAATATCTCGAAAGTCTTCGGGGAGTTGATCACGTTGCTTGAACCCGACAAACGGCTCGGTCAGCCGAACCAGATCAAGGTGCGTCTGCCGTATTCCGGGGATGAATTCGGGGTTCCATCGAACCTGCACATCCTCGGCACGATGAACACAGCCGACCGCTCGATCGCGCTTCTGGACACAGCCCTGCGGAGGCGTTTCACCTTCCGTGAGCTGATGCCTGATCCGGCCGTTCTTAAAGACGCGGCGGAGCGCACTAAGATCAATTTACCCATGCTACTGACCACGATCAATGATCGCATCGAGTACCTCTATGACCGCGAGCACCAGATCGGGCATGCCTATTTCACCGGCTGCGCAACACGCGCCGGCCTCGACGAGGTCATGCGCCACAAGGTGATCCCGCTTCTGGCCGAATATTTCTTCGAGGATTGGGCCAAGATCGCTGCAGTGCTGGGCGATCTGGAAACGCATGACCACGACATCATCGGCGGGTTTCTGAACCGCTCGGCGCTCAATGCGCCGCCGGGGCTCGATAATGGTGAGGCTCTGCCCCGGTTTCGCTGGACGGTTCGCAGCGTGGAGCAGGGCTTCGATTATACGCGGCTACTGGCCCCATGATCCACCGCACCCTGCGTGAATGGCAGCGCATCGGCTACGGGGACGATAAGGATTCGATCCCTGAGGTGCTGGCCGACAGGATCGCGACAATCGCGCAGCGGTCCGCCTTCGCGGGACGCGGAGGTGAAGGTGTGTTGGAGCACGGCCGCAAGAGCCTGCGCGCCCGTGGCGTGGTGGGTGTCATCGCAGCGCAGGGGTGCCAGCTCGAGATTTTGCCGAAGATCGAAGGGCCGGGTGAATGCAGGCCCCATGACACCGACCTGCGCACACGGCTGATCCACATGCTGGGGGTCGTGCACGACCTGCCCATCGATGCGGGATCGATGGCGCAGCTTGGCTGGCAACGAGACACCGTGTTGGAATTGCTGATCCGGCTGTTCTGTAGACGGCTTGCGGATGCTGTGCGCCAAGGCATGCCCCGGCGCTATCTGGAACATGAAGACGACCTGCCTGCCTTGCGCGGTCGGCTGGATGTCACGCGGCAATTCTCGCGACACGCCGTCGCGCCCCAAAAGCTGGCTTGCCGTTTCGATGACTTGTCCCCTGATATCGCACTGAACCGAGTTATGCGCGCCGCCATCACACGCCTGCAGCGCCTGGCTCAGGCACCGGACAATCAGCGGATGCTGCGCGAGCTGAGCTTCGCCTATGCCGATGTTACCGATGTGCCGGTCAAGGCTTTGCGTTGGGACCTGATCACGCTTGATCGAACCAACCAACGCTGGCGCGATCTTGTGTCCTTCGCACGGCTGTTCCTGTCGGACCGGCATCAGCAGACCAGCGCGGGATCGGTCGATGGTCACGCGCTGCTCTTCGAGATGAACACCCTGTTCGAAAATTATGTCGCCCGTCTGTTGCCCCGCGCCTTGGCCGGAAGTGGTCTGCGGGTCGCAGCACAAGGCGGCCATCGCGACTGTCTGTTCGAAGGAGAGGCAGGCCGATTTCGGACAAAGCCCGATGTGATCATCCGTCAGGGTGAGCGGGTCGTGATGGTTATCGACACCAAGTGGAAGCGGATGACCCCGCAGATCGACGATCCGAAACAGGGTGTCAGCCAAGGGGATGTCTATCAGCTGATGGCCTACAGCCAGCTGTACAATTGCCCGAATGTCATGCTGCTTTATCCACACCATGGTGAGCTACCGCCCGATCCGATCTGCAAGCGCTATGCAATCGGGGCGAAGGATTCCGAGGCGATCCTGTCCGTGGCGACATTGAACATGACCCGCCCGTCGAGCAAACACGTGAAGGATTTGAAGTGCTTGACGAAGCACTGTCTTTCCCAATTCATGCCCGCGTGACCCATGCCTGGCCGCCCTGACATGAACACCCGCACTTGCAGGGTTCATCGCGCCTTATAGAGGCTTCGCGCTGCTGCTGATCATCCTTGGGTCGATCTCCGGCGCATCCCACGTGTCCGCAACGCCCATCCAACGTTCGATGGTCGCTTGGAGATTGGGTTCGTCCGCATGCAGGTGAAACGTATAAAGGCGGTTGACGATGTCGCGCATCAGCGCGCGCATTTCATCTTCATCGAAGCGCGAGACTTCGGTCCAGGGGATGCGGCGGCGATCGGCATCCAGAACAAAGACGTCCGAGTAGTCGCCGGTCCGCGTGATGGGGGTCAGGCCGGCATGCAGCGTTTCGAGCTGCGTGTTGCGCACGCAAAGGATGGCCATGATCTTGGCCAGCTTTGCCGCAATGCGCTTCTCGTCGTCGTGGTTCATGCAGCCAGCTTAGTGCGCGCTGCGCCGTCCGGCCAAGGCGATTTTGATGTGTCGCGGTTCATGGTGTCTGGCACGCCCGCGCCTGCGCGCGCAGCACAGCATAATCGGCCAGCCATTCAGCAATCACGGCCCCCCCGGGCAGCGCGGCCACTTCTGTCGCGACGCGCGCCTGCTCGGCCCGGCTGTACTCCACCACAGGCGGGCAGGCTCGCCGCGGGGTGTCAGAATTCCCCGCCGCGCAGGCGGTCAAGAAGATCGTCGCGGCTGCGAGGGCGGCGCGCGGCTGCGTCCAGCATCTGGCGGTGAACGGCATCGTGACGCTCCAGTTGGTCCAGCCGCTCGGCGGCGCGGCCAGCGCGCTCGGCTGTGCGGCGAAAGTTGAGGATGAACAGGGTGATGGTGAGTGCGGCAAGGGCGAGGGCCACCATTTGCCGCGCCCATGGCCGGGCGAGGGCTCCGATCAGCAAAGAGCCACACATCAGCGCAGGCCCTTCTTCCAGTCATCGACCCGCGCCCAGACGGCGACCGCGATCCCGCCCAGCGCCAGCGCGATAAAGAGCCAGCGGAGCGTGTCGAGATAGGGCAGCAGCGGCAGAACTGCGCCCTGTGCCTCGGCCAGCACCTCCTGCGCGACCTCGACGCCAGCTGCGCCAACAGTTGCCACGCCCGCCGCCCCGGTGCCGCGCAGCGTACGGCTCTCGGCAAGCGCCTCGCGCGCTGGGCGCGTCTCCACGACAAAGGGCACCCCGCGCACTGGAAACGGCTCGCCCCAGCTGCGAGCTGGTCCGAGATCGATGTGCATGAAGCCCGAGCGGGGATAGGTGCCGAAGCCGAGGAAACCAACCGCGCGTGCGGCTTCGGCGAAAGCCACCGGATCGTGGTTCGACATGGCGATATCAAACGCGGTGCCCTGCATGTGCTTGGAGGCCGGGGCCCCGCCGACGGCGCGGTTGTGGCTGGGGCTGCGATAGCCCGACCGAACGATCAGCGGTTTGCCGAGGCGGTTGCGCAGGGATTGCAGCTTGTCCATCGCCTCGATGTTGATCTTGATCGCGCCGGTGCCGCGGCAGGCGATCTCAGCCGGGGAAAAGCTGGGCCAGCGCCAAGCGCTCTCAGGCACGTCGCGGAAATGGGCATAGGTCGAGGTCGGCATGGTCGGTCTCCAGAAATGCAAAACCCGCCTCGAGGGCGGGTGGGGACAGGTTCAGGGGTGGTCTTGGGGTGATGGTCAGTCGGTGCGGCCGCGCTGGAACGCCTCGAACATCAGATCCCGCATCGCGCGGATGTCTGTCTCGATGCGCTCCAGACGGTCGGCGTCGCCCTTTCGGTCTTCGGCGCGCTGGCGATCCACGCGGTCGCGCTCGGCCAGCAGTTCACGGTCCATCCGGACGAGCATCGCGTCATTGGTGAAGGCGCGGCGCGTGACGGCGGCCAAAAGGGCGATGAAACCGCCGATCAGTGCGGTGATGGCTGCGGTCAAGCCATTGTCGCGGAAGGCTTGGCCGACCTCTTGCAGGAGCGATGTTCGTTCAGTCATGTTGATATCCCTCAATAATCTGTCTCGACGTAGACGCCCGCGCAGTCGTAGGCGACGACTGCAGCCGTCGCGCCGTTGTTCATGTAGTTGCGTGGGCTGAGCAGTTGGGTGGCTGCTGGCATGTCAGTGGCGATGGTGAACTCGACCGCCGCACCACTGACCTCCTCGACCACCCGCACGCCGATGTCGGCCCCGTTTGGCGCGGCGGCGATGAAGAGCGTCAGCACGTTGGTCATGCTGGCCACCGGGAAACTGGCCCCAAGGTCGATCAGCGTCGGCGCGCCTGCGCCATCATTGTGCACCAGCTGCCAGTTGGTGTGGGTGCCGCGTTGGAAGCCGATGCCGATGCAGTTTAGCACGGTAGCCAGCGTCAAGGTGGTCGCCAGCGCCGAGATCGAACCATAGAGCCCGAAGAACCCCATCCCGGTCGCCTGCACGGTGGTCAGCGACAGGCGGTTGACGTAGTTCCACCCGCCCAGACCCTCGGCATTGCCGCGCCAGCAGACCCAGCCTGCAGAGCGCTCTTCGGCCACCGCGCTTGCTGTGGCCGCGCTGGTGACCCGCCATCGCCGCATGCTGTCGGCCAGACCTGTGGTGGTCAATGTCGGCGTCGCCACAGTGCCGACAGCCGTACGCGGCATGCCGTTCGTGTTCACTGTTGTGCTGGCGGACGGTGCCCAAGTGGCGATCCGGTTGACCCCGAAATGCGGCTGCAGCGGAAAGAACCGGCCCGAGGGGCGCTGCACATCGAGCCATCCAGCCCCGGCGCGGTCGCGGGCATAGACGGCCAGTTTGCCTGCAGGCGGCGGGTCCGGAGCGGCGGAGAGGGCAGGCATCACCACCGGTTCAGGCAGTTCGACCCGGCCCGAGGTGCGGTCGATCCGGATCGCGTCAAAGAAGGCTGAGCCGTTCGGGCTGACCTTGAAGCTGATATCATCGTTGCCCAGGAGGCCGATCAACGCCCGCGCCGAGAAGCCGGTCTTGAAGGCGAAGGCCGCATCGTTCCCGGCCGCCGCCTTGTTCACTGTCGCCTCGATCCCGGCGCCTGCGTTGTTGATCAGCACCGCCGGGGTGTTCATCGACAAGCGATTGTAGCTGTCAGCTGTCGCCCCACCGAGGCCCAGCAGCTGCGCAGTCAGGTTGGCCTGGGGCATGCCAACCTGCGTCACCGCATTGGCGAATGTGACGGTGGGCGTATTGACCACCGTTGTTCCGCCCGCACCGGCGGTGGCGGAACCGATGTTGACGACCGTGGTGGACCCCGAAGCCCCGCCGGTGCCGAGGTTCAGGGTCTTGGTGATGCCGGTGGTCGTGGCTCCGGTGCCCATGCCGTAGGTGGCGGTCGTCGTCGCCGTGCCGATGGTGGCCGCGGCCGCCGAAACCGTGACGGTGCCCGAGGCGGTCAGAGTGCCGGAGAAGGTCTTGTTGCCCGTGAAGGTCTGGGTGCCCGCAAGGATTGCCAATTCCGACGATGTGTTCGGCAGGGCGAAGGTCCGGGTCGTGCCGGTGGAGATCCCGGACAGCGAGAACAGCGCTTTCTTCGTCGGGTCGGCGACGTTCACCAGGCTGAACACGGCATCCGACACATCCACCGGCTCGCCGACCGGATCCCAGCTAGAGCCGTTCCATACGGCGAAGACCGCCTCATCCGCGATCCATGCCAGCCAGCCGGGGCGCGGGACCAGCCGCATCCAGACCCCATCGATCCAGAAAGCGACGTTCAGGTCCCAGCCAGCCCACAAGCCTGTCGCGCCCGATGCCACGATATGCCGGTCGCCATCGGTCGGGCTGGCGGGCGGCACCGTGCGCGTGCGGTCCAGCACTGACAGCTGAACCATGGCGTCCAGCAGCCGCAGCGCCTCGTTGTGGGTGACATGCTTTTGCGCCTGCGATGCCAGGATGTAGGGTAGCAGGAGATGGGTGGTGATGTCGGACATGATCCTGCTTTCAGAAGGTGAGCGTGACGGATCGTGCAGCGCCTCGGCCGATCAAGGCCGAGAGCTGGTAGATGCGGATAGCGAGGGATTGGCCGGGGCCGAGGGGCGCGCCCCAATCGGAAGACTGCTGGGCAGCGGTATAGAGGACACTCGTTGTGGTGGTGGTCAGCGTCTGCTTGACGGTACTGCCATCACGGATTTCCACCTCGTAGGCTTCACTGTCCTCGGCCAAAGGCACATCGCCCGCGCCCCAGGTGTCAGCGGCAAGTGATCGCGACCGGCGCTTCCAACGGATCGTCAGATCGCCGGGATTGCGGGAGGTGCGCCACGGCTGTTCGACATGCGTGACCGAAAATGGCCGCAGGCCAGCGCCTTCAGGGGTGAGGGTGGTGGCGACAAAGGTCTCGTCGCTGACCGGTTTTGATGCCGGGCCGATGCGCCAGTTCCATGGCAGACCCAGATCGGCTTCGGAGATCGGCAGGCTGGCAAGGGTTGTGTCCAGCACCACCACCCGCGCGCCGGTCGGCACCATGCTAACCAACGCTCCTTCGGTTCCACGCTGGCCGCGCAGCAATCGGGTCAGCCGGTATCGCCCCAGCGCGATCAGCTCGGCCGCGCCTGCCTGGACGATCTCCCATTGCCCAGCGCCGGTATCGACTGCCAGCGCATTAGCCCCACCCAGCAAGGTGATGTCCGTGATGCTTTCCAATGTGCCGGAATAGAGATCGACCACCAGCGCATTACCCAGATCGAAGCGCGACACCGGCCCCGCAAAGAAGTCGGCCGCCAACACGCCCATGCGCGCCCGGGTGCCAAAGGTGGTCAGCAGCGCAAAGCCATCCGTCGCGGCGCTGCGGTAGACCGCGATTTCGCCAGGCCATGGCTTGGCATGCGCCGCGACAAACGGACGGTGCGCAGGCTGATCCTCGCGCAGCTGTGGCAGGTCCAGCAGGACCACATCCGGCGCGCCAAACACGGTGGGCGTCGACAAGGACGCAGGGCGTGGTTCGCCGGGTGGCAGATCATAGACTGCTCGATCCTGACGCACCGCATCGACACTGCGCAGATCGGAGTCCGCGATGGACACCAGGCGCAGTTCCGTTAGGCGGCCATCGTGGTCGAGCAGGATGACGTCGCAAGGATCCAGCGCAAGACGCGAGGGCGGCAAGCGGAACACGGCACTTTCGCGACCAACCCACGCCTCCATCAGCGCGCGACGGCAGCGGCGTTCGGCCTCCTCGGGCGGGATCGCCATCGGGAAAGACTCGGACGCGATGCGGGTGGTGTCGACGGTGATACGGCGCGCTTCGACCTGTGCCGCGTCGTAATCCTCGTCGGCGCGGGCGACCTGCCATTTCAGCGCCTGCGGCAGTTCGGTTTCCTGCGCGCGGGTCAGTTCCATCACGTCGCTTTGTGCGGAGGCCGGGGAAACCATGCTGTCGGGAATGACGGTGGCGCTGGCAATCCTACCGCGCATCCGGAACTTGATGCGGCCCTCGCTTTCCACCGCATCGAAGCCGAAATGCCGGGCCAACGTGGAAATCGAGGCCCTTGGGGCTTCCAATGCCGAGATCACATAGCCCTCGACCGCGCCCCATAGGCCAGAGACGTCGATCAATTCCTCGGGCATTCCGGCGCGGAGACAAAGGTGGCGCACCAGTGCCGCCAGCGATACTGCGCCCAGCCGCCCGGTCAGCCAGTGCCCGAGCCGCCAGTTCGGCCCATCGGTCCAGACATCGGTCAGTTCTGGAAAGAACGGATAAGGCCGTGCGTCCCACGTCCAGGCGGCGCATTCGGGCACATGGACCATGCGATTGCCGTAGACCGAGGACACCGGGTTGTTCGCCGACGTGCCCCAGTATAGAAAACTGGCTTCCAGATAGGCCCGCTGGATCGCATCGTCGCGCCACCCGCGCGAGAAGTAGGGAGTGAAGCTTTCCGAGGATTTTGGGTCGAAGAACACGTTGGGCTGGTTGGTGCCTCGGTCAATCGCTGGGCAGCCCAGTTCGGTGAACCAGATCGGTTTGGACTGCGGCACCCATGCCGTCGGCATCGCGCTTTCTTCCCCACCCGGCCGGTTGAAATGCGGGTTTTGCCACCAGGCGCGCAAATCCTTGAAGCGGAACACCCACGGTTTCGCCGCCGCGCCATCTGTGATCGGCGTCCGGGTTTGCGCTGTCCGGGCGGCCGGGCTGGCATAAAACCAGTCGAACCCTTCGCCGCCGGTGATGTTCGATTGCAGATAGTCCCGGTCGTAGATTGCCGGGGCCAAGCTCGCATCGGCATGATCGAACCCGTCACGCCAGTCCGACAGCGGCATGTAGTTATCAATGCCAATGAAGTTGATGTTCGTGTCCGACCAGAGCGGGTCGAGGTGGAAATACACGTCGCCCGACCCATCGGCCGGATGGTGCCCGAAGTATTCCGACCAATCTGCTGCATAGCCGATCTTGGGCCCAGCGCCGAGGATCGTACGCACATCGGCGGCGAGGGATTTGAACGCGGTCACCGCAGGATAGGTGCTGGCCCCGCTCCGGATGGTGGTGAGGCCGAGCATTTCCGACCCGATCAGGAAGCCATCGACGCCGCCTGCCGCTTTGCACAGATGCGCGTAGTGCAGGATCATCCGCCGCAAGCCCCATTCGCCGACAGGACCGGTCCAGCTGACAGTGGTGCCTGAGACGGTGAAGTTGGCGGGCGTCGCCGTTCCGAACAGCGCCGATACTTGCGTGGCGGCAGTGGCGGTTTTATCCACCGATCCTGCAAAACCCGCGGCTGGGGAACAGGTGATCCGGCCGCGCCAGGGGAAGGTCGGCTGGCCGAAGGTGGCGGCATTGGCGCTGTACGGGTTCGGCTTTGTGTTGCCGGGTGGGACGTCCAGCAGCAAGAACGGATAGAAGGTCACCCGCAGGCCGCGGGCCTTCATTTCCTGAATGGCCTGCACCACTGCGAAATCCGCAGGCGTGCCGCCATAGACAGGACGGTCTTCAGCATCGCGGCTGACCATAAACGCGTCCGCACGTGCGACACCGTTTACGACCCAAGCCGACGGCGTCGTCGTTTTGGTGTCCACCTCGACGCCCGGCCGCACCTTGCAGTTCCCGGCCCGCAGATCATCACCGAACCAGGCCACCACCAGGCTGACGCTTTTCACAGCCGGAGCAAGAGACTGCAGCCGGTCCAGCGCCACGACGATGTCGGCGGTGTCGGTGATCGCATTCAGGTTCTCGGCCACAGTTGCACCACCTGCACCAGTGGATTTCTTGACCGGGGCCGTCGCATAGGTGAATTCGCCAGAGGCCGGGATCATCGTCACCGCTTTCACCAGCCCCTCGGCGGTGTCGGGATCCGCGAGCGGCCGGAACACCTCGAAGCTGATCTGCGGCAGTCGGTTGCCGAAGGCACTGAGGTTCAATTCTTCGAACACGACATAGGCGGTGCCGCGGTAGGCAGGCGTGTTGGCTGCTCCCATCTTTGCTGAGATGAACGGATCGGGTGCCTGCACCTCGTTCCCCGGATACCAGCGCCAGGTGACGCCGGTCATGTCCATGGCCTTGCCGTCGGCCCAGACCCGGCCAATGCCGGTGATCTCGCCTTCGCACAACGCGACTGCAAAGCTGGCGAAGTAGAGGTATTCGGTGGTCGTGACCTTCGGCCCGCTGCCCTTGCCGCCGCCCTGGCTGGTTGTGTTGACCTCCTCGCGGAAATCGGTGGCCCAGATGATGTTGCCGCCGATGCGCATCCGGCCGAACAGGCGCGGGATCACCGCGCCTTCGGTCGAGGAGGTGATGCGCAGGCTGTCCAGCCGCGCGCCCTCGATCCGTTGCGCCGGGGCGAGGGACGAGACGATCCAGTTGTCGACCACCGACCCGATGGTGGAGCCGATGAAGCCACCGATGGCCGCGCCGGAAAAGCCGAGGATGGCGCCGCCAAATGCGCCGCCAATCGCGGAGCCGACGGCACCGAGAACCAAAGTTGCCATGGATGAAAATCTCAGATGCTGCTGGGGTGCGGAAACAGGAAAGCAAAGGCGATCTTTCGCGCCCACGTTGGTGTCAGGGCTTCCTCGACCACGCCCAGCCTTTCATAGGCATGGATGAAGCGGTCGGGTGCAGTCAGAATTCCGATATGCTTGGCAATTGCGCGCGGGGCCATCCGGAACAGGATTAGCGTGCCGGGTCCCACCTCAGCGGGCGTGATTTCTGGCATCATCTGGCGCGCACCCTCAGCCAGCACCTCGCGCGGGCCGGACTCGCCCCAGTCCCGGCTGTAGGGAGGGATCGGAAATGGTTCATCCCCGGCCACCTCGCGCCAGACACCGCGCGCGAGGCCGAGGCAATCACAGCCGACCCCGCGCAGGCTGGCCTGATCGTGGTAGGGCGTGCCAAGCCAACTGCGGGCAGTGGCGATGACTAAGGCGGGATCGGCGGTCATCACAGCACGTTTCCTTCGTGGCCGCCGTCCTGGCTGGCATAGCGCAGCCCGTTCGGCGGGCAGACAGTCCCCCGGACTGTCTGCTGATCCGCCTCACCCTGACCCGGAATGCCCATCACAGGACTGCTCCATCATGACTGCCGTCCTGCGATGCGTACCGGAGGACCGCATCCTGCCCCGGAATGTTGGGGAAGCCCCGGAAGTTGGCCGTGTTGGCGAACTTTGCGCTGCAGGTCGCGATGCGCTTGTCGCAGCCTGCGCGTGCGATGAAGGTGTCACCTTCGGCTACGGAGCGCACCGGGGCTTCCAGCAGGGTCAAGCTGGCGATGCTTCCATCCAGCCCATGCGCCAGCACTTCGGTGATCCGCCCCGCATTTGCGCCGCTGGTCCAAGTCAAAGTGCCAGACGTGAACCAGCCTGCGTCGAACCCTGACAGCCCCGAGGCCATGAAGGCCCTGTCGCGCAACAGGTCCGTAACTACACCCGTGCCCTTGTAGATGGCGTTTTCCAGATCGATCCCGCAGCGCGTATCGCCAAGTGCAGCATCGCACCTCGCCTGAAACGTGCGCCCGACCGTTTGGCCGAGCACATGGGCGAGCGAGCGCACCTCAGCGACAAAGGCCATGCGCCCGCGTCGGATTTGCCCGACCGCGCCCCGGCGCATCAGGATACGCTGGCTGGTGTCAGCCCAGTTAACCCGCCACAGCTCCACCGCCGCATTGTCCCAGCGCCCATCGAGGATGTCGGTTTCGGTGATGCGATCCGAGGACAGCACGCCGGTCGCATCTTGCGCATCTACGGCGAGATCGGAGCCAGCGCGGATTTCCGAAGCCGCGAACCCGCTCTCCGGCTCAAACACAGTGCCATCGAAACTGAGGGTGCGATCATGATCGGTAAATCCCAGCGCCACGCCGTCGGCGCGGCTGATCCGCCAGCACCAGGACAGGGTGGTGGTGCCATCGTCGAGATGAGCCTGCAGCGCAGGGGAGAGGTTTTTCATCTGCGGACCTCCAGGAGCGGGATGGAGGTGATCGACCCGAGCCGTTCAAAGTCGAGGGTGACATCCAGCGTGTCGCTGTCGAAGCGGACCGGTACATCGAATTCGAAACCGGCACGAACGATGACGCCACCCGCAGGGGCGGTGGTGAAGGTGACGACGCCGGTGGTGGTGTCCAGCGTCCAGCCTGACATCTGCTCGACCATGCCCAGCGCGACGCAGACGGTTCCAGCGACGGGTTTGGCGATGGTCCGCACCCAAGTCTGCGCGCCGGAGGTGTAGCGCTTTCCCAGCTGGAAGGTCTGCTGACTGCCGGTCCCGGTTCCGATCTGCTGGTCGATCGCGGTGATCGCCTGCGACGGCAGGGCAGATTTGTAGTCGGCCCAGTCCTTGTAGCGAAACCCGTGCAGGCGACCGTTGCGGGCCTCGAAGAAGGCAATAACTACTGCCAGATCATCCGCACGGCGGATGCCGTAGGCCACATCATAGCGGCGGCGGCTGTTGGCCCAACTGGCATTGCGTTCCTCGTCACCCGAGGCCAGCTCCACGATTTGGGTGCGCCGTTCAGGGCCGCCCCGCGCCCCGCGGCTGATGTTGTCGGGGAAGCGCACTTCATGGAACGCCATCACATGCCCCTCCGGCCCAGCGACACGGCGCGGGCAATGTCGGCCGCCACCTGAGTGCGCGATTGCCGGAAGCTTTCGGCATCGCGCGCCATGATGGTGACGTTGACCGCTGGCGTGCCCGCTTGGCCGTAACCAGCCGCCTCCCGCCGCGACAGCACCCGCTCCCCGCGCTGCAAGATTGCAGGCACCTCGTCCGGCTTGATCCCGGCCCAGCCACCGGAATGCATGCGCGGCGCATTGGCAAAAGCCAGCGCAGGCACCATGCGACCCGGGCCCGGCGATCCGACCATGCCGCCCGTGTGCAGGATACTGGCGAACAGCCCACCCGCACCGCCCAGCGCACCCGACAGCGCATTGGCGATGGGGCCGAGGATGAACCGACGTGCCGCCAGCTTGGCGAGGTCGGCGATCATCGAGGTGACCAGGTCGCGGAAATCCAGCTTGCCGGTTTTGACGAAGTCGGCAACGGCGTTCTCGGCTGAGGTGAAGGCGCTGACCAGCGTGCTCCCGATGTCGCCCCCGATGTCGCGCGCCTTGGCGGCATAATCGGCGAGCGCCGCAGTGACGGCTTGCCAGCCGGTCAGTGCCGTATCCGCGCCCTCTGCTGCCGCTGCTCCAGCGTTGCGCGCAGCGCTGCCCGCGCCATCGGCTGCGGTCGCGGTGTTGTTCAGTCCTGCCGCGAGGGCATCGGCTGACCCGGCAGCATCCGCCAGCGCCGCTTCGGCCTCCACTGCGGTGCCGGTCATTGCATCCTTCAGCGCCTGCCAACTGGCCAGCGGTCGACCGGCAGCATCGGCAAGCATGCCAGCGGCCTCGCGATAGCCATCGGCCCGTGCGCGGGCATCGTCGGCCATCGCGCCGAGGCCGAAGTCGGGTGGCTCAAGGTAAGTCTGGGACAGCGCGGACGAAAAGGCGTCCGCCGCCGCAGCACCAGCAGCGGTTGCTGCCCCCTCGAACGGGTTTCCGATCCGGCTGAGTTCTATTGGATCCAGCGTGCCGATCCGCACTCCACCTTCGCCAGTGGCCCATTCCGGCAGCAGGGCCAACGCGGCGTTCAGCCCGTTGATGAAATTGTTGATGCGCGTGACGACCCCGTTCAGCATCGCTTCGACACCCGAGATCAGCCCATTCGCGGCTTGGAAGGCAAAGTCACCGATGGCACCGGGCAGACTGCCCCAGATTGCCACCGCGGCGTCATAGGCCCCCTGGAAGATGGCGGCTGTCCGGTCGCCGAAACTGACCACACCCGCGATTGTGCCTTCGAGTGCCGACAGTCCGGCCGCTTTCAGCCGCTCCCAGCCAGCGGCCATGTTGGCGAAGGCCGCATCGAGCGACAGGCCGATGCGCGACCAGACCTCTTTCGCCAGATCGCCCAACAGGCGGAAGGCTTCGCCCACGCCGGCGACCCGGGCAACCAGCTGCGAGAACTGATAGACCAGTTCCCCCGCGCCGACGATCAGCGCGCCGATACCGGTGCGGATCAGTGCCCCGCGCAGGATGACCAGTGCCGTCGCAAGCCCGCGCACCGACAGTGCTGCCGCTGCCAGTCCCGCCACCCAGCGCCCGGCCATGACGGCGGCGAGGGTCGCGGCATAGGAGGCGAGGCGTCCAAGATTGCCGATCAGCACGTCGATAGCTGTCCGCAGGATCCCGCCATCGGACGCCAATGCGATGAAAGCGTTGGCCAGCGCCTCGACAGAGGGTGCCACAGCAACGGCGATCCGGTTGCGCAGGCCCTCGAACACCAGCGACATGGTGCCAAGAGCAACTTGGGTGCGCCGAAGGGCCTCGATGGCATCCGTGTCCAGCACCGCGCCGAGGTCGGACGCCTGGTCGCCCAGCCGCGCCATTTCCGCCCCGCCATTGCGCAGGAGCGGCAGGAGGCGAGTGGCGTCCGAGGCCATCGCTTCGAGATGGAAGGTCATCTCCTGCTGGCTGAGCCCGGCGCGCTCAAGCGTATCGACGTAGAGTTGCAAGGCTTCTGGCCCGGAGAGGCGGGCGAACTGGTCAGCCGTCACACCCACCTGCGGGGCGACGCTTTCAAAGAAATCGGCCATCGGCCCGCCGCCGGTCTGCAGGAAATCGCCGACCCGGTCGTTCACGTCCTTCAGGATATCGGCGAGCTTCTCCTGCTCAATGCCAACTTTCCGCGCCCCGGCCGACCAGCGCTGCAGGGCTTCGGGCGTGGCATTGGCGACCTGTGCGAACTGCCGAATTTGCGCGGCGCTCTCGGCGGTGGACCGGACGATCAGGCCGAGCGAGGCGGTGGCGGCAGCGGCGGCAGCAGACATGGCGATGCCAGCCCGGCGCGCAAAACCGGCAAGCCGGGTGTTGGCCAGCTCCATCTCTCGGGAAAGACGACCAAGGCCCCGGGCGCCAGCCTCGCCGACGCCCTCCAACTCGGCGCGCACCTGACGGCCGCCCTCCGCCACGAGGCGGACGGACACACGCTTTTCAGCCATCGCGGCCTCCTTCCATCTGTTCGTTGAGTTTGCGCACCATCACTGCCTCGATCTCGGGCAGCAGTTCGGCAGCGATCAGGGTGTCGATGCCCAGCGCGTTGGCCATGGCGAGCGCCGCCCCCATGTCCCAGCCAAGCACCGCGCCGGGGGCCACCCGCAGTTGCCCGCCAAGGCGGCCGACAAGATCCCAGACCTGCCAGCCGTCTTGCGTCCGGGGCCGGTTCAGTCTTGCGGGGCAGTCAGGGCAGCGCCTTTCGCATGCCGCGCAGTACCGGTCGCCCCCGCCGAAGGACCAGTCGGCAAGGGCGCGGAGACGTTTTTTTCCGCGTCGAGGATCAGGCCCTTGGCGACATATTGGGTCTGGAACGCTTCGAAGACTGGCCAGATTTCCAAGAGGGCGTCGATGCCCTCGGGTGAAACGGGGATGATATTGCCTGCATCATCGCCGACACCCTCCCAATCCAGCACCGCGCGCCGGGCCACGGACTTGGCCATGGCCAGCGCCATTTCCTCTTGGGTCGCACCCTCCGGGAGTGTTTCCACAGCCAGATCAGCGCGCGCCGACACCATCAGCGCGGTGGTCAGGGGTCCGACCAGCAGGCGCAGGCCGGGGGCGAGGTCCAGCCATTCTGGCGTGGCGGTCAGGTTCAGTCGGATCATGATCAATATCCTGCAAGGGTGTTGACGAGAACGGCGGTGCACATCCGGGCCGGGCTGGTGGCCTTCGCCGCCTGCCAGTCGAAGCTGGCCTGCACGCCCTGCGGCCCGGCGATCTCGATGCGCGGGATCGGCAGATAGACGGCATGGGCGGTGAAGGTGAAACTGGCGTTCGCGCCGAGGCTGTAGACGAACTCCAGTTCGCAGGGGCCGCCGTCGATGGCTTGGGTCACGAGGGTGCTGTCCGAGAACCTGACTTCGATCCGCCCGGTCAGCGCTGCCATGGTCGGATCGGCCCCGTCGATGCGGCCATCGCCGCGGATGGTCTCGATCCGGTCGAGGTTGTTGGAATAGGTGATCTCGGCAGAAACGACATTCCCGAGGGCCGTGCCGTTCCGCTTCACCGTGCCGTTGAAATGGCCAAACCGCTGCAGGCCCAGCGCAGTGGGCGTGCCTGCGGCAGTCCCGGCGGCGATGGTTTCGCCTTGTGCCACCAGCCGGGCTGTCGCTGTCAGCAGCCCTGATCGCTGCATCTGCCATGACAACTGATCCAGCACGCAGCCGGAATACATCGCAAAGCGGGGCACCTCGGGCATGGCGGTTTCAATCGCCATGCTGGGCAGGGTCCAGTTGCCCGACTGGAAGGTGTGGGTCTTGGGCGTCGTGCCGGTGGTCGTCGGCTGGCCAAAGGCCGCCTTCAGCCAGAACCCGAAGGCCGTATGCGCCGTTCCCGTCCCATTGATTTCCACGGTTCTGGTGCGCTGACGTAGCGGCGAGTTTCGTTCTGAGGATTCAGAAGGAGACGACGATGGCGGATGGCGGGAACGGGTTTGATGGCTGCATCGAGGTTGTGCGGCGGACGCGTGGATATCGGCGCTAGCCGGACGAGGCGAAAGCGCGGATTGTGGCCGAGAGCTTTCAGCCCGGTGTTCGGGTAGTGGATATCGCTCGGCGGCACGGTTTGGCCGCGCATCAGCTTTCGGATTGGCGGCGTCAGGCGCGCCAGGGGGACCTGGTTTTGCCGGCGGATGCCATGGCCGGGGTGGCCTCTCATGCTCTGCCGGCCTTTGTGCCTGTTTCAGTGGAGCCTGAGAATGTCGGTCCACCAAGAGATGCTGATCGGACATGTGGTGTCATCACGATCGAGATCCGCAACGATCTGGTGCTGCGGGTGCCGGGCGATGTTCCGGTAGAGCGGGCAGCGGCGTTGGTGCGCGCCCTGCGAGGTTCGGCATGATCGTCGCGGGACAACGCCAGCCGATCCTGATCGCGACGCGCCCGGTGGATTTCCGCTGCGGCCATCGGGCGCTGGCGCTGATCGTGCAGACCGAGCTGAAGCTTGATCCACATTCCGGGGTGACAATCGTGTTCCGTTCTAAACGCGGCGACAGGCTGAAGATTTTGGTTTGGGACGGAACAGGCCTGGTGATGGTTTACAAGGTTTTGGAGCAGGGCAGCTTTTCCTGGCCGAAGGTTCAGGACGGGACAATGCGGCTGTCGCGAGCCCAGCACGAGGCATTGTTCGAAGGTCTGGACTGGCGCCGGATCGTTGCGCAGCGGGTTGCTCCACCCATTGCAGCGGGATGATTTACTCGGCTGTTTTAGCATTGTTTTATTGGCCTTTCCTGTTTGGAGAGGCTATGAATCCGCATGTCGCAGCCCTTCGATCTCAGCCTGTTTCCAGACCTTCCGCCGGAGGTTGTGAAGGCGTTCGAGGCCGCGCAGTTCGAGCTGTCGGTGGAGCGTGCGGCGCGTCAGCATGAACAGGCGGTGGGGGCCGAGAAGGACGCCTTCATCACCGAACTGAAGGCCCTGATCGAAAAGCTGGAAGGCCAGGTCGGACAATACCGACATGCGAAGTTCGGGCGGAAATCGGAAAAGCTGGACCCTGCGCAGCTCGAGCTGGCGCTGGAGGATCTGGAGGCCGCCATCGCCGAAACCCAGGAACAGATTGCCGCGGTCGAGGCGAGGATCGCGGCCAGCGAGACCGATCCCGAGAAGAAGGTGCCGGACAAGAAGCGCAAGGCGCGCTCCTTGCCGCAGCATCTACCACGCGTCGAGCGTGTCATCGAGCCAGACAGCATTGTCTGCCCTTGCGGCTGTGGCGACATGGTCCGGATTGGCGAGGACCGGACCGAGCGGCTGGATTACATCCCGGCGCGCTATCAGGTGATCGTCTCCGTCCGCCCGAAATACGCCTGCCCCAAGGGGCGCACGGGCGTGGTTCAGGCGAGAGCTGCAGCGCATCTGCTGGAGAGCAGCTGGCCCACCGAGGCGCTCCTGGCGCAGATCGCGGTGTCCAAGCATTCCGAGCACATGCCGCTGAACCGCCAAGCCGTGGTCATGGCGCGGCACGGTGTGCCGATCGACCGATCAGTCCTCGCCGACTGGATGGGTCGGACCGGTGCGTTGATCGCCCCGGTCGTGGACCGCATGGCGGTGCTGCTGAAACAGGGCAGCACCCGGCTCTATGTCGACGAAACCACCGCCCCCGTGCTGGACCCCGGGCGAGGCAAGACGAAGACCGGCTATCTCTGGGCGGTGCTGCGCGATGACCGGGGCTGGAACGGCCCCGCACCGCCGGGGGTGGTGTTCCACTATCGCCCCGGCCGGAAGGGCGACTATGCCGATGAGATCCTGACCGGCTTCAATGGCACGATCCAGGTCGACGCTTATGGCGCCTATACCCACCTGGCCACACCAAAGCGCACGGGCGGCGATCCCTTGCGGTTGGCTTTTTGCTGGGCCCATGGACGGCGCAAGCTGATCAAGGCCAAGCCAAAGAAAGGCTCGCCCATCGTCGACGAGGCGCTGGTGCGCATCGCAGCGCTCTACAAGGTCGAGGATGTCATTCGCGGGGCGGACCCCGTTCATCGCCGGGCGGTTCGCCAGGAATTGTCCTGCCCTCTGGTGGATCAGTTTTTTGCCTGGCTGGCCGCCCAGGCCGCACGCATCTCGCGCAAATCCGACCTTGGCATGGCGCTCGCATACATGCTGCGGCGCCAGAACGGCTTCCGGCTCTTTCTCGAGGATGGCCATGTCGACATGGATTCCAACCTGGTCGAAAACGCCATCCGCAGCCCGGCCATGAACCGCCGCAACGCGCTTTTTGCCGGCCACGATGAGGGCGGCCGGTCGTGGGCACGCTTCGCCAGCCTGATCGGCACCTGCAAGATGAACGGCGTCGAACCCTATGCCTATCTGCGTGATCTCTTCACCAGGCTCGCCAACGGCCATCTCGACAAGGACATCGATGCGTTGATGCCATGGGCCTATGCCGCGACCCCAGCTCCTTACAATGAGCTCATCCGGGAGTCCCCAGTGAGCTCATTCTGAGCGCTCATGAAAACATCAGCAGAACTCACCGTCGCCGCCCGCAAGCAAAATCCCAATGGGACGGGGACGGCACATACCGAAGGCCTCGACATCAATGGGGATCACCACCTCGCCGTCTGCCGTGACCGCATCCTTGATGGGAGCCAAGGGATCGCGGCCATAGCCCAGCAGTTCGGATTCCAGCAGCGGTTGCTCCGACCCGAGTGTCGCCCGGGCGAAAGGCATCAGCCGGAACCCACTGACCGGCGGGGTGCCGTAAACCGTCTCATACGCAAGCGCCATCTGCGCCCGCGCGCCTTGCGCACGTGCCATGGGGGTCTCCTCGATGTTGGGGGTGTCAGGCCAGGGGGCCGGTGGTGGTGTAGTGCAGCACGACAGTGATCACCGCCGCTTTCAGCGCCGCTGCGCCCTCGATGGGCAGGTCGACCGAGGCCGGGGCCTCGGGTTCGACCCAGTCGCAAAGGCCGCCGAGGGTTCGGTCGGCCTCCAGTGCGGTGCCGATACTGGCGATCAGAGTGTCGAAGGCGTTGGATCGGCCGATCCCAGCCTGGACAACTACCTCCAGCTCGGCACGGTGCTGGTAGTGATAGCGCAAGGGCGACAGAGTCACCTCTGGTTCGCCCGGCTGGCCATCGCGCAGGATGATCAGTCCGGCAGGCGGGATCCGCTCAGGCAGCACCTCGTCACGCAGGGTGAGGGCAGTAAGCGGCTGCAACCGCGCGTGCAGCGCGGCGAGAACGGTTTCGCGGGTGGTGGGCATTTGTTCAACTCAGGTTTGAACGTTCAGGGACTGATTGATCGTTGTAGAATGCTTAAAAATAACTGAGTTTCAGCTCGAGCCAGAGGTGCGCCGAGTTTTATGAATTCAACGCTCGGGCGATGTTCGCTCTCAGTAGTCAAACAGATCGTCGAAATCGCTATAGAACCCGTACTTAGGGGCCTGTACCTGCTCAAGTCCAAACGTGAAGAAGTGTTTGCGAGCGGCACGCCAACCCCTCACAAGGCTCGGCATCCTGGTTTCTGGCTGGTCGTCTCCGCGCCATGCCGCAAGATCCAACCAAGAACCAGTGGCGAGTTCTTTATTGGATGGAGTTGGGCACTCCACTCCATGTTTCGCCTTCAAAATGGAATTCCGCCTTTCCATCGCTCGACGAACCATGCTTAGAAGCCAGCCGTCGATTTCCTTTAAACGTTCGGATTCATCAAGTAGACAATAAAAGCCCATGATGCCCTTCATTCTGGGCAATCTCTTTCCGTCATAGATAAATTTGTGAAGATCCGCTTCGGCCAAGCCTCCGTAGAGTGATCTCCGAAGTTCATAGATTAAACCAAGGAGGTCCCAATCAAACATTTGTGGTGTAACGCCAGCTCTGGATTTCTTGAAACCAGTTGAAAGATACTGAAGCAAATAGAGATTTATTAGACGGGATGCGCGAACTTTTATCCGGTCAACGGTTTTTTGTGGGATGGAGAGACCCCCGGGCGACAGCCGATAACCAAGATAATCGAAATGGGGATATGTCCTCAGCTCTTGTTGATGTTGCGATATAACCGCTATCCCGGGCGATTTCTTGGCGTTCAATATGAGTCCGCTCGTCCTGCAATGTGCAGCAAAGCAACGCTCAAGTTCTTGTGCGGCCGAGTAGTCGCCACAAAGAGCGACAACATCATCCGCAAAGCGGACAAATCGACCTGATGCTGCTGAAAGCTTCACATCTAAGTCGTGGTTCGCGAGATTTGCCAAAAGGAGCGATACTGATGATCCTTGTGGTGTTCCTTTGTGGCGACGGCTGAACGGACCTGTTGTGCTCTTATCATGATCCGCAAATTTGTGATGGATGAACGCTTTAAAAATGTATCGTTCATGAGGGGTCAGGCTAACTTGTGTCGCGTCATTTATCTTGCTTTCAAGGTACCAGGCTGGAATGTTGTCAAAGTATTTCTCGAAGTCGATCTGCACTGCGAATAGTTTGCCGTCGCTCTGATATTCTCTCAGCGCCAGTATTGCGTCAAAAACATCTCTGTCCGGATGGTAGGCATAGGAAGACGGTGACAAGCGCTTTGTGTTTCGATCCCTGGTTCTCCGCAGTACGACATTGGCAAGTGCAGCGTCTGGTATGGAAAAGGCCATGATCGACCTTTTGCTGCCATCAGGTTTTGGTATTTGATAGTTGATTGCGGGGCTTGGCTCATACGTACTTTCAAGCACCTTGTGCCAAATTGTCTTGGACAAGAAGTTCGCGTGGCGCGAGCAATAGACAGGATCGAAGTGTTTTGGCTTTGGTAGACTTGGCGCTGCGGAAGGAAGCCCGGCAGCGACGCCAGTTCGCTTTTCGAACTGTTGCCTATACTTCTCTTCTGATTTTGCCTCACGTTCCAGTTTTGAGAAAGCCTTGCGGCAAAGGCGCTTGATCTCTTGCTTGATAGCGTTCTGCATGAATCCCCTGACGTAGGTCGGCGGCGGGGCTGAGAGTCAGGGATTCCGATAGATCTTTCAACCCACCGTCACGATAGCCCTTTCAAGCTATCGCGCCATCAGCGTCATAAACGCTCGGTACTTTGCCCACGCCGCCTCGGCTACTACGCCAGTGATGACACCGTAGGAGAGAATTCTAGGGCGGTCAATCAGCGCTGGGCTGACTTTTTTGAGGTAAGTCAGCTGGGTACCAGTTTACCTTTGTGGACCTCGTGCGACTATTTACCTGTCGCGCCACCCTGCCACGATCAGCCCCGGCACGCCGTCCACCGCTCGCTCTGCATCCCGCGCCAAATCCAGCCTCTTGCGCAATTTGACCTGCGGCACCAGCAGGAAGATCGGAATAGTCGCGACCCCACGCCCAGTTTTTGACCTAGACGCCACAGCCCGACCTTTCGAATTCAGCCGCCCCTCTGCCACCAGCAGGCTGGGCCCCCGGCGGCGGTAGATGAACCGCAGACGCAGGCCGGTGCGGCGTTCCCATTCGGCGGGGGTGATCCGGCCGCCTCTCGCGCTTTTACCTGCGGCTAGGGTGGGGATCGCCAGCCAGAATCCATTCTTGGACCGGATCAACGGCCCGGTATCATGCGCTCTGATGATGACCGGAGCATTCGACCAGACCAGTGCCGCCGCGTTCAGGCTTTCACCGGATTTGGGGAAGCTGGCGAGGCGG
The DNA here is from genome assembly GCF_001724535.1 of Paracoccus sp. SCN 68-21. Taxonomy (NCBI): domain Bacteria; kingdom Pseudomonadati; phylum Pseudomonadota; class Alphaproteobacteria; order Rhodobacterales; family Paracoccaceae; genus Paracoccus; species Paracoccus sp. SCN 68-21. The sequence goes on from NZ_MEES01000070.1 coordinate 28,543, forward strand.
ATGGAGTTTCCCAACCGAGTACCGAGGCCAGCGCCGGTGATCTGGCTGCGCCAGGCGGATTTCAGGGAGGTGCCTGCCTCGCGCATGGCGGCGGTCACCGCCTTTTCCCCAGCGGCGATTTCGGCCTGCATCAGGGCGACGAGGTCAGGGTCGATGTCGAGTTTCAGCTTCATAATCGTCACGCCGGCCTCAGATTGACGGTCCAGACCAGCCGTTCGCGGTCGCGCACTGGCTCGCCCTGAATTAGGAAGGCCTCGCCCGCAATCTCGATCCGGTCGCCCAGGCGCGGGGCTGGCACCTCGGCCACGCGTAGATCGATGCGCGTGGTTTCCGACCAGAGTTGCGCATCACCAAACCCCGTGACCTCATCCGCGCGACGGGTGACCACGCGGATGAGCTGGGGGGCGCCACCGTCCGCGATGTATGTGGCATCACGGGCGATGTTCGGATCGGCAAACAGGTTGTCGATGGCGGCAGCAAAGACCGACATAAACGCGCCTATCAGTTCGAGCTGTGCAGCCGGATCGCGAGGCGCGGCCGCTTGTTCACCGGCAGGATCGAGGCCTCGGTCATCAGATCGATCCAGCGGCCCTTGGCGTCCATCATCTGGCGCGCATAAAGCGGCAGGCCGATGGTGTTGGCGGTCTCCAGCAGGTTCGCGGGTCCGCCATAGGTGGTGAAGGTGTCGAACGTGCCCATCGGGAACGCGATCCCCTCGCCGGTGGGGATCAGCCGTTCCGACGTGCCGTTCGAGAGCGTGACCGAGCCGTTGTATTCCTCGAACAGGATCCCCGCGAAGGGGAAGGCGCGACGCATGTCCTCCCGCAGCGGCTGGCCACCAGTGGCCGAGAAGAACTTGTAGGCGTCCTCGGTCTTGGGGTGGCTGATTAGCTTGTCGAAGAATTCAGAGCTGACCAGCGCATGGGCGGTGGTCATGGTCTCGCCCTTAAGGTTGTCCTCGATGGCGCGCAGGGTCGTGCGGACCTTGCCCTGCACATTGGTGCCGGCGGTGCCGAAAACGAAGTCGACCGAGATCTGCTCGAGCCCGAATTCGGTGAAGTAGTTGTAAAGCGTGGTGCCCGCACCGTCCTTCACAATGAGGTGGTTCGGTTTGTCTGAACAGTTTGCGGGCGTTTTCTAAGTGGATTTCCGCCTCGGTTACGCCGCCACCGCTTCCGGCGTCGGCTGGTGGAA
>NZ_MEES01000071.1:0-21738 GCF_001724535.1 Paracoccus sp. SCN 68-21
GGCCCCCGAGGAGGTCCCGACCTGGCCCACCCGGGGCGACCGGCGCCGGATGCATGACGGCCTGGTGCTGACGGTCGAGCCGTTCCTGTCGCGCGGCGGTCGATGGGCGACGTCCGGCACCGATGACGACTGGACCCTCTACAGCCAGCCTGCCGCGCCGGTCGTGCAATACGAACACACCGTCGTCGCGACCCGACGCGGCCCGATCGTCGTCACGATGCCAGGCTGACGCGCGATCAACCGCAGGAGCGGCCCCATGACACCCTCTTTCCGGCCCGGCCCTGGCGCGCGCATCGGCGTCATCTCGGACACCCACGGCCTGCTCCGCCCCGAGGCGCTGGAGGCGCTGCACGGTGTCGACCGCATCCTGCACGCGGGTGATATCGGCGATCCCGACCACCTGGACGTCCTGGCACGCATCGCTCCGGTGACGGCGATCCGCGGCAACATCGACCGCGGTGCCTGGGCCCAGGCCCTGCCCGAAACCGTCAACCTGACCATCGGAGCCCTGCGCATCCACATGATCCATGACCGCAAGGCCCTGAGCGCCGACCCGGAATCGACCGTCGTGATCTCGGGCCACTCCCACAGGCCTGGAATCGAGGAGACCCGCGGCATCCTCTGGCTGAACCCCGGCGCCGCTGGTCCCCGCCGCTTTCGCCTGCCGATCACGCTGGCCTTCCTGTGGGAAGAGGCCGGCCACCCCCGCGCCGTGATCCACACACTGTCCGACTGACCTAGCTCTGCCCGAAGAGGGTCACCGAACTGCAACGTCAAGGTGTTCTGCAACGCGTCCATTAGGAACGAGCCTTCGACCAATCGATGGCCTGCCATCTCCTGTGCCTGTGTTGGGTGCCGACCATCCATTATCCACGAATGATGGTGCCGCGCGTGTCAGCCTACAACGAAAGATCCTCAACGATCTCACCCCGAACGCCTTTCAGCGGCTCGTCCTCGTTGTGTCGAACAAGATAGTCATAGGCCGCATCATGGGTGTCGAAGGTCATCGGGGCATCTGTCGCACTGAATTCGAACCCTTGGTGCGATAGCTTCATGTGCGGCGCCGCGCCCATGGCAATGACAAATCTTGGCATCTGCTTTCTCCTCGGATCAGACTGAGCGGTGTAGGGCATGGGGATAACGCATCCTGTCACCTGCAACGCGGAATAGCGAAGAAAGAACCCATCACTCCGTTCCTCACGGTTGCCGGGCCCTTGGCGTTCATCACGGCTTGCCGCCCATACGTGTCCGCCGACGGAACATCGTCGAGGCGGTGCAGCTTCCTCAGCCGGTCACGCGGACGGCTGCCCGCATATCGCTTAGATAGCGTCCGTCATGCAAAAACACCCTTTATCGATCCCCACGCGTGTCGAACCAGCTGAAGAGGGAGCTATGCCCCATCTGCTCCAGGCGGGCACAGCATTCCGAAAGATAGCAGCGCAATCTGTTATATCGGAGCGGCTGAAGGCAGCATGTGACGCGCCCGCTTTGGCACCCTGAAGTTCTGAACTGTAGCTGCCGACCAAGCGAGGCTCAGTAAGTCATCGCAGCCGCGTTGAGCAGTCCCACCGAGAGGCTGGCCGCTGCCAGATGCATTGCAGCCGCCATCTCACCCTGCTCGATCCTCGCCACGATATCGCGGTGGAAGAGCCGGAAGACGAGGAAGCAGAGGATCTGAAGGACCCCCGCCACCACGCCCCAGACCAGGACATCGAGCAGGCTGATGGAGTTCTGGACCGCCGAGGCGATCGGCAGCACGAAGCCGATCATGGCACCGCCATAGGAAATGGACGCGGCTGCGTTGTTGGCGCGGATCAGCGCGTGCTCATCATGGGGGGTCACCATCGCGTAGATCTTCATGAAGGCCAGGAAAAGGCCGATGGCGATCGCCATGTAAAGGATGAAGGAAGGCAGGCCTGAGAGAGAGGCGAGGAGGGCATTGTCCATGTTCGGCAGTCCTTTTGCGGCGATACCAAAAGCATAGAGCAGAGGTGTTCTGGGCAGAACCCAGTCTTTCAACGATCTGCCAGAAGGCTTTGCGTGCTAAGGGTATGGCGTCCGGGGATCCACGAGCGTTCCGGAGCCCACGAGCGGCGCACCGGGCCCAAAACGGCCGCTAGACCCTTGAGGGATGCTGCGGTGTAGCTGCTCCAAACCGGACGTAGGTGCCCGGCGCAGCAAGATCGACCGGGCAATGTCGCCGATGCGTGACAAAGCTGTCACCGACGCAAGGCTAGAGCACCAGCACCGACAATGAGTATCATCCGAAGTGTCGAGATCATGTCTGGCAGCTGGGCAAAGAAGATAATGCCACACAGGACCGCGAAGCTTATGTAGGCAAAAGGGCGGGGATTGATCCCCGCCCTACGCTACAGACCGTCAGATCCGGGTCTGCTGCTGCAACGACCGCACCTGCTCGGCGGTCAGGTAGCCCGTCTCGCTCAGTCCGTTGTCGCCCTGCCAACGGGCTATCGCGCGGCGGGTGGAGGCTCCGAAGATGCCGTCGGCCCCGCCCGAAAGGTAGCGCAGCTGGATCAGCCGCTGCTGCAGCGTGGTTCGCTCGTCGCGGGTCAGGCCCAGAAGGTCCTCGTCAACCGCCGCCGCGCGATCGCCCGAGTTATCCGAGCCGCGAGCCTCTGCATCTGCGCGAAGCGACTGGACCTGCTGGGTGGTCATGTAGCCTGTGGCTGCGAGGCCGGTGTTGCGCTGCCAAGCGCGGATCGCCTCGCGCGTGCCGGCACCGAAGAGGCCGTCCGCGCCCTTTGGATCGTAGCCGAGCGAGATGAGGTTGCGCTGGATCTGCACCCGCTCGGCCCTCGTCAGGCCCAGGTTGAGTTCTGCCCTGGCGGCTGCGGTCGCGCTGTCGCCAGGGGCCGGAGCGGGCGTCGCGGGATCGGGGCGGGCCTCGGTTCCGCCGGTGAGCGCTGTCAGCTGGGCGCGGTTCAGATAGCCCGTCTGGCCATGGCCGTTCGCCCGTTGCCATGCGGTGATGGCGCGCCGGGTTCCGGCGCCAAAGACGCCGTCGATGCCCGACGTGTAGTATCGGCCGGCGGCCAGGCGCCGCTGCACTGCGATCCGGTCCGCGCGGGTCAGGCCCAGCTGCGCCTCGACCCGCGCGGCCTCGTTGACCGGGACGGTGGTCCCGCCGCCACCCGAACCTGCGGTCATCCGCTCAAGCCGCTCGCGTGCGGTGCGGGCGTTCGGGCCCTGGGGATAGGTGTCCAGATATTGCCGATAGGCGGCCGCCGAGCCATTGGCGACCACGCCATCCCACAGCGCCCGCTCTTGCGCGCCCTGCTGCTGCTCAAGGAGCTGCCGCGCAATCGTGCCGACGATCTCGCCCAGATCGGGATCCGCATGGGCGGGGGCGCTGATCGACATGACGCCCGAAAGCATGATCGAAAAAAAGAGTCGCTGAGACATGTTGTCCTCCTGCTGCAGCGTCTTGCCACATTACTACGCAGGATTAAGGGATTGCAGTAAATTAACCACGCGCCTGGCGGCGTCTGCCGCAACTTCGTCGACACCGGTCTGGGCAAGGTGCGGCGTCGGAGCCGGACGACGGGCTAGGCGTTGCCCATGCCTTCGACCGCATAGCGGCCCGTGCGCAGGAGCGGCCAAGCCTCCTCATATGGCATGATATGGTCGTGCCGCGACTTCCAATGCGCGTCGGTCCCGCCCCATGTGTTTCGAAATTCCTGTCCACATTGTGGACAGAAGAGCCCACCTGATCCACCGGCAACGGTCGGCTAACAGCGCGCGCCGCCGGTCGCTCCGCCTCCCAAACCTTCTTGGCTATCGACCGGAAGGTCGTGATGCCGAGTTGTCCTCGCTCGCTTGCACGCGATCCCGGCCGGTCCAGGACCTCCACGACCCCTGCATAAAGAGCCTCCAGGATCTCCCGGGCGTCGAGCGTTGCGCTGTCCATGATGACAAGCATGACAACGTCGCAGTCGGCATCCAGCTTGATGCGCCGAACGCGCAGAACGGTAGGTGGCCCTACGCAGGATTTTTCGCCGCAACAACTGGCTTACGCCAAAGCCATCTCCGACGTGATCCGACTGCGAGAACACTTCGACAGAGCATCCCGGAGACCCGGTTTCTAGTGATCCCTGAAGCTGTATTTGACTTCTAGTATTTCGCGAATCGCCCTGTCGTGGTTCCATTAGAATTGCCGCGTTATCCTATTCGTTTGTGAGGGTCATGATGCGCAGTTTTTGGCCACCTATTCTCCTTCTTACCGCAATGATAGCCTTGCCGCCGCCGTCCGCCCATGCGGATACGGGCTCGGCGATGCAAGACACAGAAAGCAAGTTCCGGGCGATCGAGGCGCTGTTTTTTCTGCCTAGGCGCGCCTTTCCGGCACGTAATCTGGCGATGGCCTATCCCGGCGACCTTATCGATATTTACCTCGGCCAGCGCCTCATTGGCAGGTCCGGCCCTGACGGCATCAATGACTGTCTGCCCGATCTGGACACATATCGCCATGAAGGAATCTATGAAGGAACCTTCCGTGAGGACGCCGATATCAGCGCCCTCCTGGCCGGAGCCGGTTCCGTCGGGCCCGGCGGGCTTATCGACATTGGTGGAGAGCTTGGCGCTAAAATCCGGTCGGCTGCCGGTTTCAATGTTCCCGCGCTTGCGCTTACCGAGCCGAGCGCGGGCGTCAATATGCTTCTTCGCGTAGACGCAGCCTCGGATTGTGATGTCTATCGCGAGGTCCATGCCGGGCAGGGCCAAGGCAGGGTTATCATCGCAAGCATCTTTGACGGGCGGCTGGAGTTTCGCAGCGGTTTCAGCCTTGCCACGGCTGCGGCTGGCACGGTGGAAACCGGGATTTTGCTCCAGCTGCTCACCACACTGATCGGCGTCCCTCTGCCCCTCGGCGCTCTGGAGATCTCTGCAGATCAGGTAAGCGGATCGGTTGCTTGGATCAAGAAACCTGCCCGCGAGGAGATCCCGCTCGCCTTCGTGCCTATGTATCTCAACCAGACCGAAGTCGCGCGCCTGCATTACTACCTTCAGGGTGAACGGCGGCGCGCCCTTGAAGAGGCTGTTCGCGAGGCGCTGGGCAGTCCGGACCCAACCTGGAGGGAATGGTTCGGGGACGTTATGACTGAACTTCTCGGGTCCGAGCTCCCAGCTGAAGCTTGGGCGCGGCAGTTCCTTGCTGGAGGCGAAGGTGCCGAGATGGTTCCAACAGATGAGGTCATCTCCGCGCTCGAGGAGGACGGAGGAGTCCTGGAAAGCCTTGCCCTCTATGCCGCGGCGCTGGAACTCTTGGACCGAGGTTCCGGTATCGCAGAGTTTAACACAGAGTGAAACTCAGCTCGGCAGCGCGGTCCAGAGGGCGTATCGCTTGGGCTGGCCAACATGAGCACCTGACCGGAACAGAACCGGTGCGAGTCCACGCCAAGATCTACGGGCCGCTGAAGTAGACCTAGTTGGCGATGACGTGCAGCTGGACCGTGCCAGCGTCGCATTCGGCCCATAGACGCCGGTCAAGTGCGTAGTATCGCCGCACTGCAGCTTCCCCGAAGCGGTCGTTCAGGCTGCGGCTGCGGCGTTGACAGGCAATGTAACTGATGGAGTCCAGTCATCCACTTGCTGCGATAGCAAAATTCGTTCCTCGTGCGGCTGCTTCATGTGAGGCGGCGCGCCCAAGGCAGTGACAAATCCTGGCATGTGTTCTCTCTGCGGTCCAAGATAAGCGGTATCGGGCACAGCAGTGATGTCACCCTGCTACCTGGGCCGCAGACCAGCGTCGAAAGGAACCATCATGTCTGATCGTTATCTTTGCCGTGTGGTCCGCTTCCATCAGCTTGGCGGTCCGGAGGTGCTGCGGGTCGAGCACGAACAGCCTCAAGCACCAGCACCGGACGAGGTTCAGCTGCAGGTCGAGGCGATTGCCCTGAACCGGGCGGATGCAATGTTCAGAAGGGGAACCTACCTGGAGAAGCCAAGCTTTCCGGCTCGCTCCGGCTTCGAGGCCGCGGGCGTCATTGTGGCAGTAGGGGCGGATGTTGCAGGGTTCCGGATTGGGGACCGGGTGAACGTAATCCCCGGGGCATCGGTGACGCGCCACGGCACGGCCGCCGACTGGCTGACACTTCCCGCGCGGCATGTGGTCCCTCAGCCAGCTGGTCTTGGTGCCCCCCAAGCCGCCGCCTTCTGGATGAGCTTCGTGACAGCCTACGGCGCCCTGGTGGAGGTCTGCCGGCTTTCGGCGGGGCAATGGGTCCTGATCACAGCAGCCTCCAGTTCCGTCGGGCTGACCGCCCTCCAGATCGCTCGAGCCGTCGGTGCGCGTCCCATTGCCACCATCCTTGGAGACTGCTTGCGCCCCGCTATGCTTGAGGTCGGGGCCGAGGCGGTCGTCGTCTCGGATCGCGAGGATCTGGCGTCGCGCCTTGTCGAAATCACCGGGGACGTGGCGACGGGTGGCGGCCTGGATGCCGCGTTCGATGCCGTCGGCGGCCCTCAGGTCACGGCCATCGCCGAGGCGATGCGGCCTCATGGAACGATCGTCGTTCATGGCGCGCTGAGCCCGCAGCCCACGCCCTTCCCGTTGAAGGTCGCGCTACGCAACAGCCTGTCCCTCCGCGGCTATGTCTACTCGGAAGTGACCAGAAACCCGGAAGTCTTGGCCCGCGCCGCAAGGTTTGCCGAAGAAGCCATCGCCGCAGGGTTCCTGATGCCCCGGATCGACCGGGTCTTTCCGCTGGACCGGATCGTCCATGCACACCAACACCTAGAGAGCGGCGCCGCCTTCGGCAAAATCGTCCTGCAGCCTTGATTTGCCCTCGCTCCCTCGCGCATCCTGCACGCGGAGGAACAGCCGATGAACGTCACGAACGAACTTCTGGACCTGCTTCAGCTCAGTCATCCGATCCTGCAGGCACCGATGGCAGGGGTGGCCACGCCGGCAATGGCCGCAGCCGTCTCAAATGCCGGCGGCCTCGGTGCTCTCGGTCTATGCGCCGCGAGTCTTGAGGCGGCCCGTGAGGCTATCGAGGAGGTGCAGCAACTGACAGCGGCGTCCTTCAACGTGAATTTCTTCTGCCACAAGAGACCAGCGCGCGATCCCGCCGTCGAAGCGGCCTGGATTGCCCGGGCGGCGCCGCTGTTCGAGCGGTTCGAGGCAGAGCCGCCAACTGAACTCCGTGATATCTACACCAGCTTCCGCGACACCGAAGCCTATGTCCATCTTTTGCTTGAGCTGCGACCGCGGGTCGTGAGCTTCCACCTGGGTCTGCCTCGGCCGGACCAGATCGCTTCGTTGCGTGCTACTGGGCTGATCCTGATAGGCAGTGCAACATCGCCTGCCGAGGCCCGTGCCATCGAGGCCGCCGGACTTCATGCTGTCGTTGCGCAAGGGTGGGAAGCCGGCGGCCATCGCGGCCTCTTCGATCCAACTGCGCCGGACGCACGGCTCTCCACACAAGACCTGCTGCGCGCGCTCTTGAACGAGGTGTCGCTGCCGATCATTGCAGCCGGCGGGATCATGGACGGCCGCGACATTCGCCGGATGCTGGACCATGGCGCGGCTGCAGTGCAACTGGGCACCGCCTTCATCGGCTGCCCGGAGAGCGCGGCGGATGAGGGTTACCGCGAGAGGCTTGCGCTTGGCGGTGACACGGTGATGACACGCGCCATATCGGGCCGCCCGGCCCGCTGCCTCGGCAACGCCTTCACCCAGTGGACGGAAGATGCCCAGCCCGCCAACATCCCGGATTATCCCTGCGCCTACGACTTGGCCAAGGCAGTCAACACCGCCGCGAAGGCCAAGGGCGCCACGGCATACGGGGCGCAATGGGCCGGCGCCCAGGTATCACGAGCGAGAACCCTTCCGGCAGCTGAGTTTGTGGAGGTCTTGGTCAGGGAGATGAAGGACCGGGCGAAGGCTTGAGTCGGCGTGCCCGGCCCGTCCCAGGGCCCTCGAACAGCGTTCACGGCCTGCTGGTCGCTTCTTGCCCGCCATTGGCGACGAAGGTGACGAGCGCCGTGGTCGGCAACCCATCCGCGTCCATGTCTTTGGCGGCAGGGCCTTCGGGTGCAGACTGCCGGATGATGCCCAGGCCGTAGTCGAGATCCCTGCCGATCGCTCCAAAGGCGGCGCTTTCAGGCAGACACGCGCTGGTCCTCATTTGCACTGCGTGATCATGCGCATGGCCAAAAGCGTCGATGACCTCGCAAAGGTCAGCATCGGACATGCCGGCGATGGCGGCTTTGAACTGGGTGGCGTTCATCCTCGTTCTCCTTCCTGCAACGATGGTGTTGGTCAGATCGCAAACTGTGAACACATGAACTGGGGCGGGGACACCCTTCACGCTGAGCGCCGCCGTTCGCATATGCAGAAGACACCAGCGAGGGATAACGCGAAAGCTTCTGCAAGCCGCTCTCATTCAGCCGGTGCTGGTTGAAAGACCGCGGCACAGAGTATTCCAGCTGGTGCCTGGCACAGGCTGTATTTGACATGCTCAGCTTACACTGCCTCTCGGCTTTTAGGCAGAAGCCTGAGGTGCAGTATCGGCTAGGCTCAACATGCGGCAGTCCAGCCGGACCGTTCACCTGAACAGGAAGTGAGCGCCTGTTCAGTCAGATGAGCATGCGCCCCGGCGGAGCGACCCCTGTTCTTGCGGTTGAGAAACCAGATACAAACGGTGCCCCAGGAAAAACAGGTATCTGTATACGCGCTCGGCCCAAAGCCGCCGTTCGACCTCCGTCAGTCGCGGCTCCGCAGCTCCTCAAGAACGGACATTCGTGCTCAACGCAGCAAAATCGACCGGAGCGTCTGCGATGCCGGACCAAGCTGCCGTTCATGGGCTCCATTTGAACGTCCCCTTGTCGCAAGTTCTAAGTGAACGGACGAATGCAGGACTTACGGCGGCGGCAGCAAGGGGTCGGAAAAATGGCCAGCCGATGGCTGCCACGCCAGAAAGGGTAGCGCGTGCCCGCTAGCTTACTGCAACCGACGTCACAATCCGTGAGGCCGCCGCACGTGTGAAAGTTGGCCAGTCCGCGCTTCGTGCCGCCCTGAGGGTGAACAACACTCCGCTCCTGAACTAATCTCGTATTTCGTATCTGGCTCGGGTCGCATTTCACGTGCAACCTGCACTCGCTTCATTGTGGGTGGGTCATGCCTTTTTACATCAGAGATTCCGTCAGCCTCGGTCCGTTCCGGATTAACCTCTCCAAATCAGGCCTCGGGATCTCCGCTGGCGTGAAAGGGTTTCGCGTCGGGACAGGTCCGAAGGGACATTACATTCACGCCGGAATGAACGGCGTCTACTATCGGAAATCCCTAGGGGGGCTCGGGAGAAAGCCAAGGTCAGCCCCGACCAACGACACGACGGACTACCGGTCCGAAATCGCCAGGATCGCCCCTGACGACAAGCTGCCGACATACATGACGGATGACGGGGTCCTGATGCGCCGCATCCTTTCGGCGGAGGCGGACGTCCTCGTGTCGGAAAGTCATTCGGAAGCCTTGAGGAGCCTGAACGAGGCGCGCGAGCGCCCGTCTTACACGCTCATACTTTGCGGCGTCGCGGCGGTCGGCCTTGTCTTCTCATTCGTGTCGCAAAACCCCGTCGCCATAGGAGTTTTTGTGGCGTTGCTGGTTGCCGCTTACACGATCGGCAACATGCTCGACATCCCGCGGCGAAACGTCGTGTTCGCATACAACCTCGAGCCCGCAGCGGAGGAGAGGTATAAGGCGCTCGTCGGGGCGATCGACCGGATCGCCGGATCAAGCAAGGTTTGGTTTGTGAAGGCGAAGGGTGACATCACGAACCTTCATGCATGGAAGAAGAATGCCGGCGCATCGGCCTTGGTGGACAACAAGGAAACGTCCGTATCCTACGCGCTTCCGCCCGGGGTTGCGTCGAACGTAACGCCTCCCGTCATCATGATCGACGGAAAGAAATGCTACTTCTTCCCGGACTGCATCCTAATCGAAGAGAACAAGCGGTTCGGAGCGGTCCGTTACGAGACCATCCGCACCGCGGTCCGCGATCAACGCATGATCATGGATTCCGCCCCTTCGGACGCAACAGTCGTCGGCCAGACTTGGAAATACGTCAACAAGAAGGGCGGACCTGACCGCCGCTTCAAGGACAACCGCCAGCTGCCGATCTGCCTTTTTGAAGAGATCGGCATGGTGAGCGATGGCGGCTTCAAGGGGCTGCTTCAGGTCTCGAAGCACGGAATCAGCGGATCCTACGGAAGCGCCGTGACGGAGCTCGGCCGCGTCACAAAAGAGTTGAAGGACGCCGAGCCTCTCCTGATTACGAGAGAGGTATAAAAGGTAAATGTCCGCAATCTTATCAGTTCGTCCAGTCGGGTGATCTTGTAGTCGGCAATTTGCGCGAGAACCCATGTGAGCCAGCCCTGAGGTTCAATTTTGTTGAGCTTGACCGGTTCGATCAGTGTAGAGGCGATAGCCATGGCTTTGTCTCTTTCCGACCCTGAGAACATCCGGTTTTTGCGCCCGATCTGTCGACGTCGGCGCAGAAGTCGGTCACGTGGCGTTGTTCACTAAAGCGGACATTCACTCGAAGTGCGGCATTTGGAAATTCGGGCTCCTCACGTCGATCGGCCGGCGCTGGCGACGCCACGGTGGCGCGGCAGCCTCGGAACCGCGCACTCGGCCCAAAGCAGACGGTCGGCGATAGTCAGGCGCTGCAGTGCAGCTTCCTAAACCGGACCTTGACACACCCCCCAGCAAGATCAGCCGCTGGTGTTCGCAGTGTGGCACCAGCCGGCTGGGAGGCCTCTTTGAGATAGTCCAAGTGTTGCACATCATGCACCGATTGTTGCCAAACCCGGTGTTTATCATCATCCGCGTTTTCATCACGCTTCTGCCATGTCCGCCGCGCGCGGATTGAAGGTGCCGCAGATCTTGCTGGCGACCGGACGAGACATGGCTTTGGGAGGAGCAAGGATGAGAAGCAGCTTGAAGGTCCTGCTGGCGGCAGGGGTGGCAATGTCATCTTTTGCAGGTGCGGCGCAGGCAGACACATCAGCGCCAGAGTGGTTGCGCGTCATTTCGGAAAGCAGTTTCGACGGGCAGTCGGACGATCTGGTGACAGGTGGGCTCGGGTTCGCTGCAATGGTCGAAGGCGCCTCACCGACCTATGATGATCCGTTAAATCCGACTGCGTCGGAGCTGCGCCGGGCCTCATTGCGGACGACCGGCACGGCCGGTTTCGGCCAGATCTGGGGGCCCACCATCGATGCTGCGACAGGCAAGCAACGACCAGGAGATGGGATGATCGCCGGGCAGGAGGTTCTTGCCGTCTCGGATGACGGGGACGGGCAGCAGAATGTGAGCTTCCTGCTTCAGGTGCCGGGCGGGTTCGACCGCGAGAATGCCTGTGTGCTGGCCGTGCCGGTCGGCGGCTCGGCCAGCCTCTATCGCAACATCGGCAACCTCGGCTACTGGGGGCTGCAGAAGAACTGCGCCGTGATCTACACGGACAAGGGCCTGGGCAACGGCTTCCATGACCTGCAGTCGAACCGGGTGGTTCAAATCGATGGCACGGTTGCCGATGCCGAGGACGCAGGACGGGACTCGCTCTTTACAGCTGAGCTAAATGACGAGGATCGGCAGGCCTTGCTTCGCGAAGCCCCGCACCGGCTGGCGTTCAAGCACGCCCATTCGCGTCAGAACCCCGACGCCGCATGGGGCCGCGACGTGCTGCGCTCGATCGAGTTCGCCCTGCATCACCTTGGCGAGGGCACCCCGCTGTCACCGGATGAGACGCTGGTCATCGTCGCGGGGAATTCCAACGGCGGGGGCGCGGCCCTCTATGCGGGCGAGGCGGATGACCAGGGTTTCATCGACGGTATTGTGGCCGCGCAGCCGCAGGTTCAGCTTGCCCCTGACGAAAGGGTTTCGGTAACGCGCGGGGGCAGGACGCTGGACGGGACCGGGCGGCCGCTGCTGGACTACTTCACCTTTGCGCTGATCCATCAGCCCTGCGCTGCGCTCGCGCTGCCGGATGCGCCTTGGGCGGACCGGGTCACATTCGCGCGCGAGCGTTGTGAAAGCCTGATTGAAGCCGGGCTTTCCGAGGCCGACACGCCCGAGGATGCGGCGGCGGCATCGCTCGCCGCCCTGCGCGACTACGGGTGGGAGCCAGAATCCGACATGCTGCACCCCTCGCATTACGTGATCGCGCCGACGGCCACGGCAGTGAAGTATGCCAGCGCGCAAGGGCGCTTTGGCGTTGCGGGCCGCATTTGCGGCTATTCCATCGCCTCGGTCGATGACGACGGCCGACCCCGCGCAGTTCCCGAGGAGGAGCTGGCCGTGCTGTTCGCCAACGCGCCCGGCGGGCCGCCGACCGGCAGCATCGATATCGTCAACGATCTCGACCCAGAGGGCCCGACGCGTGACTTCGTCTCTCGCTCGCCGAGCACCGGGCGGCAGGACTTCAACCTCGATGGTGCGCTTTGCCTGCGTGATCTGGTGGTGGGTTCGTCGGCTGAGGCAGTCCGGGTGCAGGACGGCATCGCCGAGCTGTCCGGCGACGCAGATCTTGGCGGCACGCCGACGATCATCATCCACGGCCGGGCAGATGCCCGCGTTCCGGTCGGCTTCACCTCGCGCCCCTATCTGGGGATGAACGCCCTGAACGATGCCGACAGCCGGCTGCACTATTACGAACTGACCAATGTCGAGCATTTCGGGGCGGGGCTACCCGGCTACGCCGACCATTTCGTGCCGATCGAGCCCTACCACATCGACGCGCTGGAGCTGATGCATCGTCACCTGACGCAGGGCGCTGACCTGCCACCCAGCCAGGTCGTTCATGCAGCCGTCGGCGCCGAGGGCGAGGGGCGCGGCGGAACCCGTCTGATCCTGCCCGAGATCGCGTCGCAGCCAGATGAAGCCGACCTGATCCTCGTCGAGGACGGCCACGTTACCATCCTGCACTGACCTATGACCGCCACTCGGTCCGGAGGAGGGGCCGGGCCGCATCCTCAGGAGGAACCCAAATGTCACGACATTACCTGATGCTGGCCGCAACCACGGCTCTGGCCAGCAGCTTCACAGCCCCGGCTTTGGGGGCCGAGCTCGACTGCGCCGCCGTGGCGAAGGCCTTGACGAGCGACCAGACTGAAGCGCAAGCGGCGCTGGTAACCGACATCGACCCCGCCAGCGTCGAAGGCAAGACCCTCGCTTCCGATCTTGGCGCCATCTGCCAGGTCAGCGGGACAACCTCGCCAGTCGAGGGCTCGCGCATTGGCTTCGAAGTCTGGATGCCTGCCGAAGGCTGGAACGGTCGCCTGCAGATGTTCGGCAACGGTGGCTACAGCTCGTCGATGCCCTTTGACCGGGTTAGCCAAGCTACCGCGCGGGGTTATGCGGTAGCAGTCACCGATACGGGCCATCAGGGAAGCGATCCCGATTTCGCCCGCGACCGCCCTGAGGCCATCGACGATTGGGCTTATCGCGCGGTTCATGAGACGATCAATCAGGCCAAGACCGCGGTCGGCGCCTATTACGGCAAGTCCGCCGACTACGCCTATTTCGACGGGTGCTCGACGGGCGGTCAGCAGGCGTTTTCGCAGGCGCAGCGATATCCTGGGGATTTCGACGGCATCATCGCCGGCGCGCCCGGCCACAACCGCACGCGGCTGAATGCCGGGTTCCTGTGGCTGTATCTCAGCAATCATGAAGCTGGCGTGGATGACCGGCAGATCGTGCCTAACGAGAAGTTGCCGATGGTGGCGGAGGCGGTCTTCGCGCAATGCAAGGCACAACGGGCCGAGGATGCAGCCGGCCTCGCCTCGGACCCGTTCCTGAACGACCCCCTGTCCTGCACCCCCGACCTGCAGGTGCTGGTTTGCGCCGATGGCGATGGCGCGGACTGCCTGACGCGCCCAGAAGCGGATGCGCTTCAGGCGATGTATGACGGCCCCCGCGACGCCGCGACCGGAGAGCGGATCTATTTCGGCTGGCCCGTTGGTTCTGAGAATGCCGGCGCGAACCCCGAGCGTCCGGGCTGGAGCAACTATTGGTCGGATTTCGCCAGCACCGAGCGACCGGCCCGTGTCAGCTTCTGGCAGATCTGGGCCTTCGATGATGAAAACTGGTCGTGGTGGGATGTGGATCTTGGCCCGGACATGACGCGCGCGGACGACCGGCTTGCCGAACGGGTGAACGCGATGGACCCGGATCTGCGGCCGTTCCGCGACGCGGGTGGCAAGATGATCCACTATCATGGGCTGGCCGATCCGGTGGTGCCGGCGGCGGACTCGATCTCGTATTGGCGGCGGGTGCAACAGGCAACGGGTGGCTCGGAAGATTTCCATCGCCTGTTCCTTGTTCCGGGAATGGAGCATTGCGGTGGTGGCAGCGGTCCGAACCGGCTGTTCCTGCAGTCCCAACTGGAAGCATGGGTCGAACAGGGCGTTGCGCCCGAGCGGATCGAGGCCGCGCACTACGAAGCAGGCGACGCGGCTGGTTCCGTGTTGTTCACCCGGCCGCTCTGCCCCTATCCGCAGCAGGCCTTCTACGACGGCACCGGACCCGAGAATGATGCCGCCAGCTTCGAGTGCCGCGCGGCTGATGAGCCGCAATTCGAGGATCTGGGGCACGCCTGGCTGCGCTAGGCCGGATCAGGCTACAGTCTGCAACGGTGCGCTGCGCACCAGTTGAAGAAACGCGCGGGCCGGGGGCGACAGCGTCCGGCCCGATCGCCAGACCAAGCCGATGCGGCGCGAGGCGCCGAAATCGGCAATGGGCCGGATAAGCAGGTCGCGGCTGCCCACCACCGGCAGCGTCAAGCGAGGCAGTGCCGAGACGCCGAGGCCCTGCGCTACAAGCGCACCGGCGGTCGCCAGGTGCGAGACCTCGAAACGCGGCTCGAGCTGCTGTCCGATGCGCGCGCAGGCGCCGTCCAGAAGCTCGCGCACGCTGGTGCCGGGCGCCATCGCGATGAACGGCATCCGGATCAGTTCGGCCAGCGTGTAAGGGCGGTTCTCGGCCAGAAAGTCGCCGAGCGGACCGACAGCCACGAACTGATCATCCAGCAAGGCCTGGAATGATAGCTGGTCGCGCGTGCCGATGGTGCCAGCAGTGAAGCCCAGATCTGCCTCGCCCCGCGCGACGCTGGCGACGACCGTGTCCGACAAGGCGTCGAGGATGCGCAGGTCGACGCCGGGATAGGCGCTGGCAAAGCGCTCGAGCAGCTCTGGCAGCAGGCCGGCCGTGACCGAGGGCAGCCCGGCAATCGTCAGTCGCCCCCGCCGCGCCTCAAGGAAGGCGGTGAAGTCGTCGGCTCCGCCCTCGGCCGTGTTCACCAGCCGCTCAGCCAGTTCCGTGAAGGCGCGCCCCTCCTCGGTTGGGGTGACGTTGCGCGTGTCCCGGTCGAAGAGGCGCGCGCTGATCCGCGTCTCGAGCCCCGTCACTTGCCGCGACAGCGCAGAAGGCGACAGGCCTAGCTTCTCAGCGGCCAGCCGGAAAGAGCGTGCATGAGACAGCGCCAGCACGGCGCGGCAGTCGGCGAGATCGAAATTCGTGCGGTTCATGCATCAATTATTGCAGCCTTGCCTATTTAAGCAACTGTCAAAAACCGGATGATGGAAGCAACGGCCTGTGGAGGGGCCGACAGGAGGAATCACATGATCAAGCATCCGATGGCCCTCGCGGCCGCGCTTCTGTGCAGCACGCCCGTTTGGGCGCAGCAGACCGACTTGCTGATCGGCTCTACCTCGGCCTCGTCCAGCCACTACGGCTACTTCGTCGCGGTCGGCCAGATCGTGAACGAGCAGGTCGAGGGCATCAGCGCCGCTGTTGTCGAGACCGGTGCAACAATGGACAACATCCGCCGCATGGCGCGCGGGCAGATGGACATGGGGCTGGTGACCACGAACGTCGCCCAGCACGCCGTCGCGGGCACGAACGACTTCGAAGGGAACGCGCAGGATCTTTCGCTGCTCTGGGTCTACACTGGCGCGCCTCAGAACGTCATCGTCCGGCGCGATGCAGGGCTGGACAGCCTCGAGGCGCTGGCCGGGGCGCGGATCAATCCGGGCATCCGTGGTTCGGCCACCGAAAGCACCACGGAGGCTGTCTTCGAAACGTTGGGCCTTGAGGCGGAGTGGGTGCGTGGCTCGACCACCGACATCGTCGATGCGATCAAGGACAACCGGGTCGCGGGTTACGTCAAGTCCGGCTCGGGGGTGCGGCTGGATGCGTCGACGATGGACGTCGCCACCTTCACCCCCATCGACGTGCTGGGCCTGACGCCCGAGCAGGCCGATCAGCTGCGTGCCGAGATGCCCGACATTTCAGTGGTGGATATCCCCGAAGGCGCGGCCGAGGGCATTCCCGCCTACACCACCTGGAGCTTCGGCGTCGGCGTCGGCGCGACCTCGGAGCTGTCGGAGGAGGACGCCTACAAGATTGTCTCGGCTGTGATGGCGGATGAGACGGTGCAGGTGAATGCGCTGGCCGAGCTGCGCGACGCCTCGCTCGCGGAGCTGACGCTGCAATACGGCACGGTGCCGCTCCACCCCGGCGCCGCGCGTTGGTTTGAAGAAAACGGGCACGAACTGCCCGACGCCCTGCGCCCGGTCGAGTGATCCATGCGTGACCGGATCGCACAGGCGCTTGCGCTGATCCTCGGGCTGTTCGTCTTCTGGACGGCCGCCGCCGGCGCCTTCGAGGCGCTGGAGCAGCGCGCGCTGTTCCTGGGCCTGGTCACGACGCTCGGTTATGCGCTTTACCCGCTTGGCGCCGGCACCTCATGGCGCCCCGTGGGACTGGCGGTCGATCTTGCGCTAACCGGCGTGGCGCTGGCGGCCTGCGGCTATATCGTCTGGAACTACGAGACGATCATGGGCTCGCTGCCTTGGGCCACCACCACCGACATCGTGCTGACCGCCGGCCTGCTGATCGCGGTGCTGGAACTGGGGCGCCGGACGGTCGGACTGATCTTCCCTGTGCTGGTGACGCTCGGTCTGGCCTATGCGTTGCTGGGGGGCAGCTTGCCCGGTGCGCTCGGCCATCGGGGCTTTGACATCGAGTTCGTGACCGAGACGGTCTTCCTCGGCGATCTTGGCATCTGGGGGATGCTGACCGGAGTCGCGGCGACGGTCATCGCGGCCTTTGTCCTTTTCGGCGCGCTGCTGCTGCATTCGGGCGGCGGGCAGGCCTTCATGGACCTCGCCATGCGCCTTGGAGGACGTCAGCCGGGCGGAGCCGCGAAGATTGCGACCATCTCCTCGGGGCTTTTCGGCATGATCTCCGGCTCGGCGGTAGCGAACGTCGCGACGACCGGCAACTTCACCATCCCCATGATGGTCCGCCTTGGCTATCCGCGCCCGTTTGCCGCCGCCGTCGAGGCCGTGGCCTCCACCGGCGGGCAGATCGCCCCGCCGATCATGGGCGCCGCCGCCTTTGTCATGGCCGAAATTCTCGGCATCCCCTATGTCACCGTCATGATGGCCGCGATCATTCCGGCGGTCCTTTTCTACCTTGCTGTCTTCGTCACCGTCCATCTGGTCGCCATCCGCCGCGGCCTCGCCATCGTCCCCGAGGCCGAACTGCCCGCCTGGCGCCTGATCCTCGCGCCGCGCCGGGTGCTGCCAATCGTGGCGGCTCTTGGCGGGCTGGGGATGGGGATCTGGCTCGGCCGCTCGGTCGCGACCTCGGCCTTCTACGGGATTATGGGGCTGCTGGTCGCCTTCGTGGTGACGCAGGCGGGGCAGATGCCCGTGCGGGACATGGCCCGGCGGATCCTGGAAGGTCTGGTCGATTCAGGCAAGGGGCTGGTCATCATCGGCGTCCTTTTGGCGGGGGCGCAGGTGCTGGTCTCGATGATCAACCTGACCGGGATCGGGGTAACGCTGTCCTCGCTGATCGTGACACTGGCGGGTGACAGTGTGGCGCTGGTCGCGCTGGTCGTGGCAATCGTCTGCCTGATCATGGGCATGGGCCTGCCGACCACCGCCGCTTATGTGCTGGTCGCCGCCGTCCTGGCCCCCGCGATGACGTCCGTGGGCATCGATCCGCTGGCCGCCCATCTCTTCGTCTTCTACTTCGCAACCATCTCGGTCATCACGCCGCCGGTCTGCGTCGCGGTCTTCGTGGGCGCGGGCATTGCCCATACCCCTTGGACCAGCGCCGCTGTCGAGGCCGTCCGCCTCGGCGCCGTCACCTATGTCGTTCCCTTCATGCTGCTGCTCTATCCGGGCATGATCATGCAGGGCGGCGCGCTGGCCATCACCGAGGCCGCGATCTCGGGACTGGTGCTGGTGGTGGCGATCCCGGGCCTTTTGTCGGGCACGCGGATGCTGGGGCACCGCGGCTTGGATGCGGGCATTTTCATCCTCGCCATCGCGCTGGCGATCTGGCCGCACCCGGCGGGGCCGGCAGCCGCGCTGACGCTGCTGGTCGCGGCCTGGGCATTCGGCCGGCGGCAGCGGATGCTTGCATCGAACACAAGGACACGACCATGAGCGATCAGCCCTTCCTGATCGGCAGCGGCGCCGGCTTCTCGGGCGACCGCGTCGACGCCGCTATCCCCGTCGTCGCGGCCATCGCCGCGGCAGGGCGGGGCGGGGCTATTATCTTCGAGACCTTGGGCGAGCGGACCTTGGCCCTCGGGCAGGTCGCGCGGCAGGCCGATCCCGAGAAGGGCTACGAGCCGCTGCTGCAGCAGTTCCTGGCCCCGATCCTTGCACCCGCACTTGCGGCAGGCATCACCATTGTCGGCAATTTCGGCGCGGCGAACCCGCCCGCCGCCGCGCGCGCCATCGCACGGCTGGCCGGAACGCACGGGCTTGCGCCGCGGATCGCGGTGATCAGCGGTGACGACATGCTGGGCCACCCGGCCTTCGACGAGAGCAAGCTTTGGGAGGGTGACGCGGGGCTGCCGACGCCCCCCGCCGAGCCCATCGCCGTCAACGTCTATCTCGGCGCCCGTAGTATCGCCGACGCGATTCGCGCGGGCGCCCAGATCGTGGTGACCGGCCGCGTGGCCGATCCCGCGCTGGCGCTCGGGCCGCTGGTGGCGCATTTCGGGTGGGACTGGGACGATCTGGACCGCATCGCGGCCGGCACGCTGATCGGACATCTGCTGGAATGCGGCAGCCAGGTCTCGGGCGGGTATTTCGCCGATCCCGGAGTCAAGGACGTGCCGGACATGGCCCGGATCGGCTTTCCCATCGCTGAGGTGGCCGCCGACGGCGCCGCGGTGCTGACCAAGCCCCCGGGGACCGGCGGGCGCATCGACATCGCCACCGTGACCGAGCAACTGCTCTACGAGATCCACGACCCCGCCGCCTACCTGACCCCCGACGTGACGCTGGACGTGACCGGCGTGCGGCTGGAGCAGCTGGGACCGCACCGCGTCAGCGTCACCGGCGCCCAAGGGCGCCCGGCGCCGGACCGGCTGAAGGCGACGGTCAGCTATCCGGGTGAATGGCTGGGCGAGGCCGGCATCTCCTATGCCGGGCCGAACGCGCTGGCCCGCGCCGAGCTGGCCGTCCGCACCATCCGCGAGCGCCTGGCGATCCGGGGCCTGACCCCGCGCCTGCGCGCCGACATCCTGGGCGCGATCAGCGTGTTTGACGACGACCGCGCCAGTTTGCGGCAGGCCGCGGCCACCGACGGCACTGGCGACTACCGCGCCCATTTCGCCTTCGGCGGCGACGAGGCGACCGTCCGCGCCGCCTGTCAGGAAGTCGGCGCCCTCTACTGCTGCGGCCCCGCCGGCGGAGGAGGCGTCCGCATCCATGTCACCCCGCGCATTGTCACCCGCAGCCGCATGATCGCCCGCGAGAAGGTCCGCACCGGCTTCACCTTCCACGAGGAGGCCTTCGCATGAACACGGTTCCCCTGCATCGCCTCGCCCATGCCCGGACGGGCGACAAGGGCAACCGCCTGAATGTCTGCCTGATCGCTCTCGACCCTGCGGACTGGGACTTGCTGACCCGCGAGGTGACCGAGGCGCGGGTTCTTGCTCTCTTCGCCCATCGGGGCGCCAGCGGCGTGCGGCGCTACCTGGTCCCGCAGCTTCACGCAATGAACTTCGTAGTCGAGGACGCGCTGGAGGGCGGGGTGAACACCGCTCTTTGCCTCGACGCCCACGGCAAGACGCTGTCCTACCTGCTGCTCGGCATGGAGATCGGCACCGACTGAGGCAGGTCTTAGACTTTCTCGACAGCTGCTGCTATATGACCTCGATGATCGAACTGCTCCGACTAATTTGGCGAAGACGGCCCAAAGCTGACGGTCGACGGTCGCCGTGCGCCGCAGTGAAGCTTCCCCGAACCGGACCTCTATGCCTGGCGCAGCGAGATCTATCACGACAACTCCGCCCTGCACCGGCGCGGCTTGCCCGCGCGGGATCGTCGGCGCGTTGATCGGCACGCCCTGACCGTTTCAGCCCGAATGCGACCGGACGTGAAGGGCGCGGACCTGCGTCGCGAATTCCTCGACCGGGCCGTGGGCGACCGTGTCGCTGATCACGGCGGCGATGGGCAGCGGCCGGACGCGGAAAGCAGGAACGCCCAGTTCCGCAAGCCACTCGGTCATCTGGGCGGCAGAGCTGGCATAGACGATCCGGCCAAGCCCGACCCAGCCATGGGCGGCAGCGCACATGGGGCAGTGTTCGCCCGAGGTATAGACCGTGGCCCCGGCCCGGTCCCCGGCCTTCATATGGGTCGCGGCCCATCGGGCGATGGCGAATTCGGGATGCTGGGTGTGGTCGCCGCCGCCGATGCGGTTGTGGTCCTCGAACAGGACCTCCCCCTCGGACGACACCAGCACCGAGCCGAAGGGTTCGTGTCCCTGTGCCAGCGCCGCGGCCGCAAGGTCGACGCAGCGCTGCAGGTGCCGGCGGTCGGTATCATCGATCATGGGGCCTCCTCTCTGTCCGGTATTCCGGACCATTGTCACGGCAGAGCAATTGCCACGGACCGCATCCGATGCACGGTCCGGCGTCAGCACAAGGTGCCCGACACCCGTCAGTCCAGCGCCGCCGCGATGGCATCGAACACGACCAGCGGGTCGACCGGTTCGCGGCCCAGGGGCTTGGGCTGCGCCATATGCGTGGCGATCACGACGTTCCGCGCCGGGTTGATATAGATGTTCTGTCCCTGGATGCCGATCGCGGCAAAGGCACCGTCGGCGATGGACGGCTCAGTCCAGCCGGGCCACCACATATAGCCATAGTCGACCGTCTCGCCGCTGGTCAGCTTCTGCGGCAGACCGGCGGTTTCCGTCCATTCGTCGGGCAGGATGGCGCTGCCGTCGATCACCCCGCCCTCCAGGAAGAACTGCCCAAAGCGCGCGAAATCGCGCAGAGTGGCGGACAGGCCGCTGCCGCCGATCTCCACCCCGTCGGGGCTGTCCAGCCACCAGTTGGCGTCGGCCTCCATCCCGTAGGGCTGCCAGATCTTCTCCGCCAGATAGTCCGACAGCGGCATGCCGACGGCGCCATGGACGACCTCGCCCAGGACCTGCGTCTCTCCGGTGGAATAGGTGTGATGGGTGCCGGGAGCGTGGGCGCGAGGAAGTGCGGCCATCACTGCCATCGCGGCGCCGGGGCGCTGTTCGATCTGTGCGCGCAGCAGGTCGCGGCGGTCGGAGGTGGGGTCGGTATAGGTCTCGTGCCATTCGACGCCCGAGGCCATCAGCAGGAGGTCGCGGATGCTGACCCCGTCATAGGCGCTGCCCGCCAATGCCGGGACATGGTCGGTCACCAGATCGTCCAG
>NZ_MEES01000072.1:0-21290 GCF_001724535.1 Paracoccus sp. SCN 68-21
TTGGCCACTGGGAAGCTGACTTGATGATCTTTCGAAAAGAGCATGGTCCGGCCAACGTGGCCACAGTTGTCGAAAGGATAAGCCGCTATACGGTCATCTTCCGCAACAATGACCGGCGGTCCAAACCGCTCATGGACAATCTGATCAACCTGCTTTCGCCCCTGCCCTGGCATGCCCGACAGAGCCTGACCTTCGACCGTGGGCTCGAGTTCGTGTCCTGGCGCGAGCTTGAGAAAGGGCTGGGGGCGCAGGCCTGGTTCTGCGATCCGCAGGCGCCCTGGCAGAAGCCCACCGTCGAGAACACCAATCGGCGCGTCCGGCGCTGGCTTCCCCGCGACACCATCCTGCTGGCGATCGAGCAAAAGGAGTTGCTGGGCCTGGCGCAGCGGATGAACGCCACGCCCCGCAAATGCCTGGGCTACAGGACGCCGGCAGAGGTCTTCCGCGAAGAGCTGGCGAAGACGTCAGGTGTCCAATAGCGTCCGCTATGCGGAACGGCGCGGACCCTCGCTGCAACCGCAGCCCAATGGCCTGCGCCAGCGCCAAGGTCGCTCAAGGGCTCCAAGCTGTCATTCCTAGATTACCCGCCTGATCCGGGCGGGCTGCGATGGCGGATGTCTCCGCCCGCCCAGATCAGGCTACGTCAGCGCCCGTGTCGCATTTCGAGTTGATTCCGCAACCCTGAACCTGACGCATCATTACGACGCCAACGGCCCCTATCGCGGCTGGAACCCGGCGGCGGTCATTGCGACGGTGGTGGGCGTGGTCGTGGCGCTGATCTTTTCGGGGATCAGCTGGTATGCCAGCCTGATCCCGGCGGGCCTCACCTATTGGCTGCTGATGCAGTATCTGCCCGCCGCACAGCGGTTCCGCGCCTGAATCGGAAAAGGCCCCCGGCATCGGGGGCCTTTTGCCTTACGCGGGCACCACCGGCACCGCGTGCCAGATGTCGCGCATATAGCCCCGGATCGTCCGGTCCGAGGAAAAGAACCCCGACCGCGCGATGTTCAGGGCCGCCATCCGGTCCCAGCCCGCCTGATCGGCATAGGCCCGGTCCACCGCCCGCTGCGCCGTGAAATAGGCGTCGAAATCGGACGCGACCAGGAACGGGTCGTCATTCCACGTCCGGTCCAACAGTGCGTAATAGCTTTCGGCGCGGCCGAACCGCCCTTCGGCGATCAGCTGCAGGGCGATCTTCATGTCCTCGCTGGCCTCGATGGCGCGGCGGGCATGGCCGGGGCGGGCCTTTTCCGCCGCCGCCTCCTCGGCGGTCAGGCCGAACAGGAAGAAGTTCTCGGGGCCCACATGCTCTCGGATCTCGACATTGGCGCCGTCCAGGGTGCCGATGGTCAGCGCGCCGTTCATGGTGAACTTCATGTTGCCGGTGCCGGACGCCTCCTTGCCGGCGGTGCTGATCTGTTCGGACAGGTCGGCTGCGGGGATCAGATCCTCGGCCATCGAGACGTTGTAGTTCGGCGGATAGGCGATCTGCAGCAGATCTCGCGTCACCGGGTCGTTGTTGATCGTCGTGGCCACGTCGTTGATCAAGTGGATCACCGATTTCGCCAACCAGTATCCCGGCGCGGCCTTGCCGCCAAAGATCTTGACGCGCGGGGTCCAGTTGCCGTTCGGGTCCTCCTGGATGCGGTGCCACAGCGCGATCGCCTCCAGCACATTCAGCAGCTGGCGTTTGTATTCGTGGATACGCTTGACCTGCACGTCAAAGATCGCGTCCGGGTCGGCCTTGACGCCCAAGCCCGCCAGCAGCCCGTTCGACAGGGCCACCTTGTTGGCACGCTTGGCAGCGTGCAGATGCTCCAGGAAGGCCGCGTCGCCGGCATGCGCCTCAAGGCCCGTCAGTTGGTCCAGATCCTTCGTCCAGCCGCTGCCGATCGTGTCGTCCAGCAGCCGCGTCAGGCCGGGGTTGGACATGCGCAGCCAGCGGCGCGGGGTCACGCCGTTGGTCTGGTTCACGATCCGGTCGGGATGCAGCTTGTGCAGGTCGGCAAAGACCGTGTCCTTGACCAGCTCGGTGTGCAGCGCGGACACGCCGTTCACGCGGCCCGCCATGATGAAGGCCAGTTCCCCCATGTGGACCTGATCGCCGTGGACGATGCCGATATGGGCGGGGCGGTTGGTGGTCTTGCGGTGATCCTCGTCGATCATCTGGATGATCTGCATGTGGCGTGGCAGGACACGGCCCATCAGCCAGGTGGACCACCGCTCCAACGCCTCGGGCAGCAGGGTGTGGTTCGTGTAGTTCAGCGTGCGGCGCGCCAGGTCCTGCGCCCGGTCGAAGGGCAGGCCGTGCACGTCCATCAGCAGGCGGATCAGCTCCGGGCCGGCGATGGCGGGGTGGGTGTCGTTCAGCTGGATCGCGACCTTGTCGGGCAGGATTTCCAGATCGCCATGTTCCGCCAGGAACCGCGCCATGATGTCCTGCAGCGCCGCCGAGGTCAGGAAATATTCCTGCTTCAGCCGCAGCTCCTTGCCCGATTCCGTGGTGTCGTCGGGATAGAGGACGCGCGACAGCGTGCGGGCCAGCGCTTCGGGTTCGGCGGCGGCGGTGTGGTCGCCCGCGTTGAAGCGCGACAGGTCCAGCAGCGTCGTCGGCAGCGCCCCCCACAGGCGCAGGCTGTTGGCCCAATCGCCGCCCCATCCGATGACCGGCGTGTCATAGGCGCGCGCGATCACGCTTTCGCCCGGATGCCAGACGGCGCGGCCATCGACCGTGTCGACATGGCCCTTGAACCCGATCTCATAGCTGTAGTTGATGCGCACAAATTCCCACGGGTGCGGCTGGTTCAGCCAATCCTCAGGGGTCTCGACCTGCTGGCCGGCCTCGAAACGCTGGCGGAACAGGCCGTGTTCGTACCGGATGCCATAGCCGAAGGCCGGGCAGGACAGCGACGACAGCGACTCCATGAAGCAGGCCGCCAGACGCCCCAACCCGCCATTGCCCAATGCCGCGTCGGGTTCGTCGTCCAGGATCACCTGCTCGTCCAGACCCAGCAGGGCCAGGGCTTCGCCCATGGCGGGCTCCAGGTTCAGGTTGATGATCGCATCGCCCAGGATGCGGCCGATCAGGAACTCCATCGACAGGTAATAGACCCGCTTGGCGCCCTGGTCGCGGGCGGCGCGGATGGCCTGGACCCAGGGGCCCACCATCAGGTCGCGCACCGTATAGCTGACGGCCAGGCGCCAGTCGAAAACGGTTGCGAATTCCGGGCCACGGCCCTGGGTGTGGGTCAGGTGATGCAGGATCTGGTCGCGCAGATCCTGTGCCGACGGTGCTTGGGTCAATTTCGGCCTCATAAGGCAGGGTAAATCAGGACATCCAGACGCGGCCATAGGGCGGCAAAGCCAGCATGTCGTCATGCAGCGTCACCGTCGCGTCGGACAGGATATCGCGCATGTCGGTCACGCCTTGAAAGCGCATCCAATCGCCGCTGACCTGTTGCCAGCTTTCCGTGAAATTGAAAAGGCACAGAATGCCGCCCTGGGGCGCGCGGCGGGCGAATGCCAAGATGGCGGGGTTGCCGCTGTCCAGAATCTCGGTCGGGTGCTCGCCATGCAGGCGGTCGCAGGACCGGCGCGCGGCCAGGATGGCGCGGGTGCCGTGCAGGACGCGCCCTTCGGGCGTGGTCGGGTCGCCGGCCGCGCGGGCGGCGCGGTCCCAGTCCATCGCGGGGCGGTTGATCCAGCGGCTGTCATGGGCGTGTTCCGGCACGTCCCGATAGCCGTGATCGTTCCCCATCGCCAGCTCATCGCCCATATAGATCAGGGGGATGCCGCCAAAGGACGCGATCAGCGCGTGGCCCAGCAGGATGCGGTCGACAGCCCGGTCGATGGCCAGAGGGTCGCCCGCGGCCAGACCGGCCTCCAGCCCCGCCAGTGCGGCAAAGCTGCCGGCGATGCGCTTGTCGCCGGTGTCCGGGTTCTGCTGGAACAGCACGCCGCGGGCAAAGCTGCCCGGATAGCTGCCGTCATAGAAATCCGACAGGAAGGCGCGATGCGCGGCGCCCGACAGGCCCAGGGCCCCGGCGTCCTCATCGGTGATCGCCCATCCGATGTCGTCGTGACAGCGGATATAGGTCGCATAGTTCGCGTTGGTCAGCACCGGCGGGAAATGCGTGCGCAGCACATGCGTCATCAGCCGCGTGTCGCGCGTGGCCAGGGCCGACCAGTACTGCACCATCAGGCTGTTGTGATAGCACAGGTTCCCCTCGCGCCCGTCATGCTCGCCCCGCCCGAAATAGGTCAGCATCTCGGCCGGGCCGACGATGGCCTCCTCAAGGTGGATGACCGCGCTGGCCGCGATCCGGGTGCAGGCGCGCAGCGCGCGCAGGATCATGTGAACCTCGGGCTGGCTTTGGCAGGTGGTGCCCATGCGTTTCCACATGAAAGCCACCGCGTCCAGGCGCAGCACGTCGACGCCCCTGTTGGCCAGGTTCAACATGATCCGCACGATCTCCAGGAACACCCGCGGATTGGCCCAGTTCAGGTCCCACTGGTGGTCGTTGAACGTGGTCCAGACCCATTTGCCGAATTCCGGATGATGGGTGAAGCTGCCCGGTGCCGTTTCGGGAAAGATCTCGATCAGCGACTGCTCATAGGCGCGGGGCAGCGTGTCGTCGTCGAACATCAGGTACATGTCCTGGTATTCCGGATCACCCGCCGCCGCGCGACGCGCCCATTCGTGTTCCTGCGCGGTGTGGTTCAGCACCAGATCGACGCACAGCGACATGCCCCGGTCGCGCAGGCTGCCCGCCAGCCGCGTCAGGTCGGCCATGCGCCCATAGGCCGGGTTGATCTGGCGGTAATCCATCACCGAATAGCCGCCGTCGCTGTCGCCCGGACGCGGCATCAGGCAGGGCATCAGGTGGACATAGCTGATGCCCAGATCGCGCAGGTAATCCAGCCGGTCATGCACCCCCGCCAGCGTCCCCGCAAAGCGGTCGATATAGAAGACATAGCCCGCCATGCCGGACCGCTGGAACCAGTCAGGCTCCAGGTCGCGCATCAGGTCCAGCCGTTTCAGGTCGGCGGGACGCGCGTCCCAGCCCTCGCGCAGCGCGCCCTCCAGTTCGGCGCGAAAGGCGTCGTAATCGGGGCGGTCGCCGTAAAGACGCTCCAGCATGGGCCAGAGGTCGGGGGCGCTGCGCGCCAGGCGCATGTCAAAGATCGAAGGGGTCATGAGGGGCCTTGGCTGGTCAGGACAAAGGCCGCGACACTGTCGGCGGCGATGGGTTCCAGGTCGCGGGCCGGCAGGTCCGTGTCGTCGTCGCGTGCACTGTCCAGGCGGCGGCGCCACTGGCCCTGCGGGGCCTCGGGCAGGCGGACCTGCGCCGCGGAGCCGTTGTTGAAGACCACGAAGACAGCGCCCGGCAGCGCGGCATAGGCCGGCGTGCCGGACGCCATGCGCATCTCGGCCGCCAGCAGGCGACCGTTGGGGTCGTTCCAGTCATCGGGCGACATCGCCTCGCCATCGGCCCGGCGCCAGAACAGGTCAGGCAGCCCGTCCTGTTCGCGCGGCTGGCTGTGCAGGAACCGCTTCTGCCGCAGGATCGGATGGGCGCGCCGGAACGCGATGACGCGGCGCACGAAATCCAGGAAGGCCGGGTCCGCACCCTCCCAATCGACCCAGCCCGTCGGATTGTCCTGGGCATAGGCGTTGTTGTTGCCGCCCTGGCTGTTGCCCAGCTCGTCCCCCGCCAGCAGCATCGGCGTGCCTTGGGACAGCATCAGCGTGGCGATCAGGTTGCGGCGGCGGCGGTTGCGGGCGGCCCGGATATCGGGGTCGTCGGTCGGCCCCTCGGCGCCCATGTTGTCGGACAGGTTGTGGTTGTGGCCGTCGCGGTTCTCCTCGCCATTGGCCTCGTTGTGCTTGTCGTTGAAGCTGACCGTGTCCATCAGCGTGAATCCGTCATGGGCGGCCACGAAATTCACCGAACTGGTCGCGGGCCGCCCGTCATGGTCGAACCGCGCGGCCGATCCCGCGACGCGTTTGGCCAGCTTGCCCAGCAGGCCCGGATCGCCCCGCCAGAAGCCGCGGATCTGGTCGCGATAGCGGTCGTTCCATTCCGCAAAGGGCGCGGGGTATGCGCCCAGCTGATATCCCCCCGGCCCGATATCCCAGGGTTCGGCGATCAGCTTGACCCGGTTCAGCACGGGGTCCTGGCGGATCGCGCGGAACAGCGGCGCGTCGCGGTCGAACACGCCGCGCGTGCGTCCCAGCACGGATGCCAGGTCAAAGCGGAACCCGTCCACATGCATCACCTGAACCCAATAGCGCAGCGAATCCATCACCAGCCGCAATGCAAAGGGGCTGTCCAGGTTCAGCACGTTCCCGGTGCCCGCATCGTTGACGTAATAGCGTGGATCATCGGCCAGACGGTAATAGGCGGCATTGTCCAGACCCCGGAAGGACAGGGTCGGGCCCAGCTGATTGCCCTCGGCGGTGTGGTTGTAGACCACATCCAGGATCACCTCGATCCCGGCCTTGTGGAACCGGGCGACCATCTGCTGGAACTCGGCGATCTCTCCGGTCTGCATATAGCGGGGTTCGGGCGCGAAGAACCCGTAGGACATGTAGCCCCAGTAATTCGTCAGCCCCTTGTCGGTCAGGAACCGGTCATCGGCAAAGGCATGGACAGGCAGCAGCTCGACCGCCGTGACGCCAAGGCGGGTCAGATGGTCCAGCACCGGCTCGGACGCCATGGCCAGATAGCTGCCGCGATGGGCGATGTCGGGGCGGCCGGCGGTCATGCCCTTGACATGCGCCTCGTAGATCACGGTTTCGGACAGGGGCCGGTGCAGCGGACGATCCTCGCCCCAGGCAAAGCTGGGGTCGACCACCACCGATTTGGGCATGTGCTGCGCGCTGTCGCGGCGGTCAAAGGACAGGTCGGCATCGTGATGGCCCATCCGATACCCCATCAGCGCGTCATGCGCGCGCGGGCTGCCGGTCAGGCGTTTGGCATAGGGGTCGATCAGCAGCTTGTTGGGGTTGAAGCGGTGACCCTCATGCGGGCGATAGGGGCCGTGCACGCGATAGCCATAGCGCTGGCCGGGGCGCAGCCCCTCGATATGGCCGTGCCAGACGTGACCGTCGCGTTCGGGCAGATCGACCCGCGTCTCTCGGTTCTTGTCGTCGAACAGGCACAGCACCACCCGGTCGGCATGCTGGGAAAAGATCGCGAAATTCACCCCGGCACCGTCGAACGTGGCACCCAGGGGGGTCGGATGCCCGGCGGTCATCGCGTGGCGTTGGGTCATGGGGTCTGCGTCAACCTTGCATAAAGATCGGCATAGGCGCGCGCCGATGGCGCCCATCCGACCGGATGGGCCATGGCATTGACCTGCATCCGCGTCCAGACCTCGCGGTCGGAAAACAGGCGCGCCAGCCGCATCAGCGCGCCGCGCAGCGCGACGGCGGTGACCGGGGCGAACTGGATGCCGGTCGCCACCCCGCGCGCCAGGCCCGCGGGCGATGCGTTGATCACCGTGTCGGCCAGCCCCCCAGTCAGCGCGACCACCGGGATGGTGCCATAGCGCAGACCGTACATCTGCGTCAGTCCGCAGGGTTCGAACCGCGACGGCACCAAGATCGCATCGCCCCCCGCGATCAGGCGGTGGGACAGCCCCTCGTCATAGCCGATGCGCACGGCGACGTTCGGGTCGCCCGCCGCCTGGCGGAACGCCTGCTCCAGGCCCGGATCGCCCGATCCCAGAACCGCCAGCTGTCCCCCCGCGCCCAGCAGCGCGGGTAGCGTCTCAAGGACCAGATCCAGCCCCTTCTGATGCGTCATCCGCGACACGATCACGCAAAGCGGCCCCGCCGCCTGCGGCAGGCCCAGCTCGGCCTGCAAGGCCGCCTTGGCCGCCGCCTTGCCCGAGGGGGCGTCGAACGCGGCGATGGCCGGGTCGGTGGCGGGGTTCCAGGCATCCTCGTCGATGCCGTTCAAGATGCCGGTCAGGTCCGCTTGCCGGTGGCGCATGACGCCGTCCAGGCCCATGCCGAATTCCGGGGTCATCAGCTCTTCGGCATAGCTGGGGGACACGGTCGTCAGCGCATCCGCCCCCATCAGCCCCGCCTTGAGCGCGGATATCGCGCCCCAGAACTCGTACCCCTCGCTGTAGAACCGCGCGGGGTCCAGGCGCAGCGAATGCAGCCGCCCCGGATCGGTCGATCCGGTAAAGGCGATGTTGTGGATGGTCAGCACCGTCCGCACCCCCGCCCCGCCCATGCGCGGCAGGTATTCGGTCATCAGCCCCGCCTGCCAGTCATGCCCGTGCAGAACCTGCGGGTGCCAGCCATCGGCCCCCTGAGCCGCGACATGCGCGCCCACCCAGGACAGGGCCGCAAAGCGCTCCGGGTTGTCGGGCCAGTCGCGCCCGTCCGGGCCCAGATAGGGGTTGCCGGGGCGGCCATACAGATGGGGCGCGTCGATCACCAGCAGGTCCAGCCCCGCGCCCCGCCCTTGCAGCAGGACCCCGGGGCCGCCGAACAGGTCCTCGAACGCGTGCACGGCCTCGGGTTCCTGCAGGGCGGCCATCACCGCCGGGTAACCGGGGACCAGGCTGCGCATCTGGACGCCCACGCCGGCCAGCGCGGCGGGCAGCGCGCCCGTGACATCGGCCAGCCCTCCGGTCTTGACCAGGGGGGCGATTTCGGAGGCGACCGACAGCACCCGCATCACAGCGATGCCGCCCGCCGGTCCAGCATGTCCTGGGTGATCAGAGTCACGCCGCCTTCGCTGACGCGGAACCAACGGGCATCGACCTCGAGGTCTTCGCCGACGATCAGCCCCTCGGGGATGACCACGCCGCGGTCGATGACCACGTTGCGCAGCCGCGCATGGCGATGGACGGTGACATAGGGCAGCACCACCGCGTGATCCAGCACCGCATAGCTGTTGGTGTGGACCTCGGTGAACAGCAGCGAATTCTTGACCTCGGTCCCCGAGATGATGCACCCCCCCGACACCATCGAGGATATCGCCATGCCCCGGCGGTCGG
Source organism: Paracoccus sp. SCN 68-21 (assembly GCF_001724535.1). Taxonomy (NCBI): domain Bacteria; kingdom Pseudomonadati; phylum Pseudomonadota; class Alphaproteobacteria; order Rhodobacterales; family Paracoccaceae; genus Paracoccus; species Paracoccus sp. SCN 68-21. The sequence goes on from NZ_MEES01000072.1 coordinate 9,022, forward strand.
CCTCGTCATGGATGAACTTGGCGGGCGGCACGCTTTCGGAATAGGTCCAGATCGGCCAGTCGCGGTCCCACAGGTTCAGCTCGGGCGTGAAATCGGTCAGCGCGATATTGGCCTGCCAGAAGGCGTCGACCGTGCCCACGTCCTTCCAATAGGCCGGGGCGCCCGGATCGCGGACGCAGGACGTGTCGAACCGATGCGCCATCGCCTTGCCGTTCCTGACGATGTCGGGGATCAGGTCGGTGCCGAAATCATGGCTGGAATTGTCGTCCTGCGCATCGCGCAGCAGCAGGTCGCGCAGGAACGCCCAGTTGAAGACATAGATGCCCATCGACGCCAGCGCCTTGTCCGGCGCGCCGGGCATGGCGGGCGGATCGGCGGGTTTTTCCAGGAAGGACACGATGCGGCCCGTGGCATCCACGTCCATCACGCCAAAGGCGGTCGCCTCCATCCGCGGCACGGTCAGGCAACCCACGGTGACATCCGCGCCGCTGGCCACATGCTCGCGCAGCATGATTTCATAGTCCATCTTGTAGATGTGGTCGCCCGCCAGGATGATGATGTAATCGACGTCGTAATCGTCGACGATGTCGATGTTCTGGGTCACCGCATCGGCCGTGCCGCGGTACCAGTGATCCTCGGAGGTGCGCTGGCTGGCGGGCAGGATGTCCAGGAATTCGTTGCGTTCGGCCCGAAAGAAGTTCCAGCCGCGCTGGCAATGCCGGATCAGGCTGTGGGCCTTGTATTGCGTGGCGACCGCGATCTTGCGGATGCCGGAATTCATCGCGTTCGACAGGGCAAAATCGACGATGCGGGTCTTGCCGCCGAAATAGACGGCGGGCTTGACGCGACGGTCGGTCAGCTCCTTCAGGCGGCTGCCCCGGCCCCCCGCCAGCACGAATGCCATCGCCCGGCGCGTCAGCCGTTGCGTTTCCACCATGTTCCTCTCCTCCCTCATGAAATCAGCTGTCGGCCACGAAGATCACCACCGACAGCGGCGGCAATGTCACAGCCATCGAAGCCGGCTGGCCGTCCTGCGGTTCCCCATCCGCCGTGACGCCGCCAAGATTGCCCATGCCGCTGCCGCCGTACAGGGTCGCATCGGTGTTGATCGCCTCGCGCCACTGGCCCGCCTGTGGAACGCCGATGCGGAAACCGGGCCGCGGCACGGGCGTAAAGTTGCAGACCACCACCACCGGCGGATCACCCGCATCGCCGCGCCGCACCCAGGCATAGGTCGATTGCGCAGGGTCCGTCGCGATCCACTGGAACCCCTCGGGTTCGGCATCCTTGACGTGCAGAGCGGGCGTGTCGCGATAAAGCGCGTTCAGATCGCGCACCAGCGCCTGCACGCCCTGGTGCATCGGCTGGCTGGCCGCGTGCCAGTTCAGCTCTCCGTTGTGGTTCCACTCCTCGGGCTGGCCGAATTCGCAGCCCATGAACAGCAGCTTTTTCCCCGGATGCCCCCACATGAAGCCGTAATAGGCGCGCAGATTGGCGAATTGCTGCCATTCGTCGCCGGGCATCTTGTGCAGCAGGCTGCCCTTGCCGTGGACGACCTCGTCATGGCTGATCGGCAGGATGAAGTTCTCGGTGAACGCATACATCAGCCCAAAGCTCATCAGGTCGTGGTGATAGCGGCGATGGACCGGATCGCGGCTCATGTAGCGCAGGGTGTCGTTCATCCACCCCATGTTCCACTTGAACCCGAACCCCAGGCCCCCGGCATCCACAGGCGCGGACACCTTGGGAAACGAGGTGCTTTCCTCGGCCACGGTCATGATGCCGGGCTGTTCGCCATAGGCCTCGATGTTCATATTTTGCAGAAAGGCGATGGCTTCGTAATTCTCGCGGCCGCCATCCTTGTTGGGCACCCATTCGCCGTCCTTGCGGGAATAGTCGCGGTACAGCATGGACGCCACCGCATCCACGCGCAGCCCGTCGATGTGATATTCGTCCAGCCAATAGACGGCATTGGCGGTCAGGAAATTCTGCACCTCGGTCCGGCCATAGTTATAGATCAGCGTGTTCCAGTCCTGGTGGAACCCCTCGCGCGGGTCGGCATGCTCGTACAGCTCGGTCCCGTCGAACCGGACCAGACCATGCGCATCGGTCGGGAAATGCCCCGGCACCCAGTCCAGCAGCACCCCCAGCCCCGCCCGATGCGCCGCATCGACCAGATCGCGGAACTCATGCGGTGGGCCGAACCGGATCGTCGGCGCATAAAGGCCCACCGGCTGATAGCCCCAAGACCCGTCGAACGGAAATTCGCTGACCGGCATCAACTCCAGATGGGTGAACCCCATGTCCTTGGCATAGGACACCAGATCGCGCGCCATCTCCTGATAGGATAGCGGGCGCCCGCCATCGTCATACTTGCGCCGCCAGCTGCCGGGATGGACCTCATAGATGCTGATCGGCGCGCGGCGGTCCTGGGCTGCGGCGCGACCGGCCATCCAGTCCGCGTCCTTCCAGCCATAGCCCGCGATGTCGCGCACCACGCTGGCCTTTTCCGGCGGATGCTGGCTGCCGAAACCCACCGGATCGGCCTTCTGCATCACCCCGCCCTGGGCATCCAGGATCTCGTATTTGTACAGCGTGCCTTCGGTCAGGTCGGGCAGAAAGATCTCCCAGAACCCCTGGCCCACGCGGCGCATGGGGTGGCGGCGACCGTCCCATCCGTTGAACTGGCCCACGACCGACACGCGCTGCGCATTGGGCGCCCAGACCGCGAAATGGGTGCCCGAGACGCCCTGATGGGTCATCACATGCGCGCCCAGCACCCGCCACAAGCGCTTGTGCGTGCCTTCGGCCAGCAGGTGCAGGTCCATCTCTCCCAGGACGGGGCCGAACCGATAGGGGTCCTCGAATGTCCACTCGACCCCGCCCCCCGATCGCGCCTTCAACCGATAGGGCCCCGCGGGGATCGGTCCTGCGAACAGATCCCCCGCCACGCGCGCCAGGGGCACCGTGCCCCCCGCCCCGACGGCGGCCAGCGATGCCAGGTCCGGGTGGAACACCGTCAGCCACTGACCCTCGCCATGCGGGCGCGGCCCCAGGATTGAAAACGGTTGCGAACAGCGCCCCTCGGCCAAGGCGGCCTGATTGTCGGGGCTAAGCTGCGGAGGATTCGTGATTTTGTCCATAAGCCCTACCATAGCTGCGCCGTTGAATCAGGCAATCGAATGGTTAACGCTAACATCTCCTTTTTGATCCGGCTATAGTCATGCATGACTGAACAGGAATCCCGACCCGGAAAGGTGACGACATGGCGGAATGGTGGCGCGACGCGGTGATCTATCAGATCTATCCCCGCAGCTTTCAGGACAGCGACGGGGACGGCATCGGCGACCTGCCGGGCATCACGCGCAGGCTGGATCACGTGGCGGGGCTGGGGGTCGATGCGATCTGGCTGTCGCCCTTCTTCACCTCGCCGCAAAAGGACATGGGCTATGACGTGTCCGACTATACCGACGTCGACCCGCTGTTCGGCAGCATGGCCGATTTCGACGCGATGGTCGCGCGCGCACACGAGCTGGGCCTGAAGGTCATCATCGACCAGGTCATCAGCCATTCCAGCGACGTCCACCCCTGGTTCGAGGAAAGCCGCCAGTCGCGCGACAACCCCAAGGCCGACTGGTATGTCTGGGCCGACCCCAAGCCCGACGGCACGCCGCCCAACAACTGGCCCTCGGTCTTCGGCGGCCCGGCCTGGGAGTGGGAGCCGCGCCGGCGCCAGTATTACCTGCACAACTTCCTGATCGAACAACCCGACCTGAACATGTGGAACCCGGCGGTGCAGGACGCGCTGCTGGACACGATGCGGTTCTGGCTGGAACGCGGCGTCGATGGGTTCCGACTGGATACGGTGAACTATTATTTCCACGACAGCGACCTGCGCGACAACCCGCCCAATCCCGACCACAAGGGACCGGAAACCTATGGGTTCCAGCGCCACATCCATTCCAAGAACCGCCCCGAGAACATCGCCTTCCTGAAGCGGATGCGCGCGCTGACCGACGAATACGACGCGCGGATGATGGTGGGCGAGGTCGGCGACGGCGGCCAGGCGGCCATCGACATCATGGCCGAATACACCGCGGGCAGCGACCGCCTGCACATGTGCTACAGCTTCGAGATGCTCAGCCCCGAGTTCACCGCCGCGCATTTCCGCCACACGATCGAGGGTGTCCACGAACATGCCCCCGACAGCCATTCCTGCTGGTCGTTCTCCAACCATGACGTGGTCCGCCATGTCAGCCGGTGGGCCAGGCACGCCGAAAGCCCCGATGCGCTGGCACGCCAGTCCGCGGCGATGCTGCTGTCCTTTCCCGGCACGATCTGCCTCTATCAGGGGGAGGAGCTGGGCCAGACCGAGACCACGCTGGTCTATGAGGAGCTGACCGACCCCCCCGCCCTGCGCTTCTGGCCCGAGGTCAAGGGCCGCGACGGCTGCCGCACCCCGATGGTCTGGGATCAGGGCGAACCGCATGCCGGGTTCTCGGACACGACGCCCTGGCTGCCGGTCAAGGATGACCAGGCGATCCGCGCCGTCGCGCATCAGCAGGACCAGAACGACAGCGTGCTGGCGGCCTATCGGGCGGTGCTGGCCTTCCGCAAGGGCTCGGACGCGCTGCGTTTCGGCACGGCCGCGTTCCTGGACCTGCCCGAACCGGTGCTGGCCTTCCGGCGCGATCATGACGGTCAGACGCTGACGGCGGCGTTCAACCTGTCGCACACGCCGCGCACCCTGACGGTCGGCGGCGACACCGCGCTGACCGGTCCCAGCCATGCCACCCTGGAGGGGACGCGGCTGCAGCTGCCCGCTAACGGCTTTGCCTGGCTGACCGGATCGCCCACGCTGTCGGCCTGAACGAGCCGCCGGAGCCTCAGGGCTCCGGCTTGCGCCAAACGAACAGGGCCAGCGCCAGATACACCGCGGCCGCACCGAACAGCATGGCCCAGACCGGGCTTGCGAACCACAGCTCGACCCCCGCCCAGATCAGCGGCAGCATCACGCACAGGACGCGCACCCACAGCGGGCGAAAGAACGGCGCATCGGGATCGACAAGCTTCATGACTAACCTTTCAGGGGCTTGGCCACGGCGTGGCTCAGGTAGATGGGGGGCTCAGAGGGATGGCGGCTCGGGCTGACGGGGGGTCCGGGGGGCTGGCCCCCCGGCCGTCGCGGGACGCAACAGCCCGCGCTGCCAGGGCGGGTCCACCGCAAAGGCCGCCGCGATGTGATCGACAAAGGCGCGGGTCTTGCGCGGCAGCGGCCGGATCGGCGGCCAGACCACGCTGATCGGCAGCGGGTCCTGCGCCAGATCGGGCAGCAGCCGCACCAGCCGCCCGTCGCGCAGCGCGTCATGCACGATGAACAGCGGCAGCAGCGCCAGCCCCAATCCGCCGATGGCCAGATCGCGCATCGCCTCGCCATTGTTGGCCGACACGCGGCTCTGCCGGGGCGGGGGGATCTCGGCGCCAAACGGCCAGATCTCGGCCAGGCGCGCATTCAGATAGCCGATGACCTCGTGCCCGGCCAGGTCGGCGGGTGCCGCCACCGCGCCATGCTGCGCCAGGTAATCGGGGCTGGCGACCAGGGCGCGGGGGTCTTCGCACAGGCGCCGCGCCATCAGGCTGCTGTCCTTCAGATGCCCGATGCGCAGCCCCAGGTCGAACCCCGCCCGGCCCAGATCCGCCTGCCGGTCGTCGTAATCCAGCACGATCTCCAGCCCCGGATGCGCGCGGGCGAACCCCGCGATCACCGGGCCCAGATGCCGGATGCCGAAGCTCATCGGCGCCGCGATGGCCAGCCGCCCGCGCAGGCCCGCCTCGGGGGCGGCGACGCTCTCGGTGGCCGCGACCAGTTCGGCCAGCGCCGGGCGCAACCGCTCGGCCAGGGCCAGGGCGCTGTCGGTGGCCGTGATCCGCCCCGCATGGCGGGTGAACAGTGCGACCCCCAGGGCGGCCTCGAAATCGCTGATCCGCTTGCTGACCACCGATTTCGACAGATCGCCACGCGCCGCCGCCCCCGAGATGCTGCCCGCATCCAGAACCGCCAGAAACGTCTCGATATCCGTGATCGTCCACCCCATGCCGCCAGCCTAGCAGCTGTGCACCCGTTCGCAAGAACCGAACGCCGCGTTGCCACCGCGACGGGTGCCGCGAACGCCCGCGCCACGCCATATTGTCCTCAAGCCAATGGGAAACATCAGGAGCCTGCAATGCAGCTTACCGGAATCCATCACCTGACCGCCATCACCGCCGACGCGGCGGCCAACAACCGTTTCTATACCCAGACCCTGGGCCTGCGCCGCGTGAAAAAGACCGTGAACCAGGACGACACCTCGGCCTATCATCTGTTCTTCGCGGACGGGGCGGGCAGCCCCGGCACCGACATCACCTTCTTCGACTGGCCCGCGGCGCCCGAACGGCGCGGCACCAATGCCATCACCCGCACCGGGCTGCGCGTGTCCGAAGACAGCCTGGATTACTGGGCCGACCGCCTGCAGGGCCTGGACGCGCGCCTGACCACCATCGACGGCCGCCCCAGCCTGGAGGTCGAGGACCCCGAGGGCCAGCGCCTGCGCCTGATCGCCGCGCCGAACCCGGCGAGCCAGCCCTGGGACCGCAGCGACGTCCCCGCCGAACACCAGATCCACGGCCTAGGGCCGATCACCATCTCGGTTCCCGACCTGGCCCCGACCGAGGCGGTGCTGACCCAGGTGATGAACATGCGCAAGGTCCGCGACTATGCCAGCCCCGACGGGCAGGGCCAGGTCCATGTGTTCGAGATGGGCGAGGGCGGCGCCGCGGCCGAACTGCATGTCGCGGTCCAGCCCGGCCTGCCCCAGGCCCGCCAGGGCGCGGGCGGGGTGCATCACGTGGCCTTTCGCGTGCCCGACACCGCCGCCCTGACCGCCTGGACCGAGCGCGTGTCCCGGTTCCGCGTGCCCAGCAGCGGCGAGGTCGAGCGGTTCTACTTCCGGTCGTTGTATTTCCGCGAGCCGGGGGGCAACCTGTTCGAACTGGCGACCGACGGGCCGGGCTTTGACGTGGACGAGCCTTTCGAGACGATGGGCGAGGGCCTGTCCCTGCCGCCCTTCCTGGAGGGCAAGCGCCAGCAGATCGAGGCCGGGCTGAAACCCCTGGCCTGACCCAACGGGCGGAGATGGCGATGACGGTGATTCTGGGACTTTCGGGCAGCCTGCGGCGGGCGTCGCTGAACACGGGCCTGTTGCGGGCGGCGGCCGAGGTCGCGCCCGACGGCGTGACCGTCGAGATCGGCGATATCCGCGACGTGCCGCTCTATGATGGCGATCTGGAGGCGGCGGAGGGAATTCCCGCCGCCGTCACCGCGCTGACCGACCGGCTGGCTGCGGCGGACGGGCTGCTGCTGGTCAGCCCGGAATACAACAACGGCGTGCCCGGCGTGCTCAAGAACGCGATCGACTGGATGTCGCGCGGCCCCGGCATGGGGGCCTTCAAGGGCAAGCCTGTGGCCGTCATCGGCGCCTCGCCCGGCAATTTCGGCACCGCGCATGCGCAATCGCATTGGCTGCCGGTGCTGCGCATGCTGTCCACCCGCCCCTGGTGGGAGGGACGGCTGATGGTGTCGCGCGCGGGCGATCTGTTCGACGATCAGGGCACCCTGACCGACGACAAGACCCGCGACAGGCTGGCCGATTTCATCGCGGGCTTTGCCGGCAGCCTGACGCGCCCCTGACCGCCACGCCAAAACCCGACAGGCGCCGCCCCCTTCAGCCAGGGCGCACAGACCGCCAACACGCGGTCATGGCAGGCCGCCACCTGTGGCATTCCGGCAACGGAATGACGCGTTGCAGCAATTCCCGGACCCGGGGGTGGAACAAGACAGGTCCCGATGCGGTTTGCCCGCCGTCAAGCCCTTCACCAGTGTGCCCCGCCCCGGTTGCCCCCGGCGCGGGGCTTTTCTCAATCGACGATCCGGCCCAGCCAGGCGGTGGCCGCCACCAGATCGTCGGGCGACAGTTCGTGACCGGCGGGCAGACGGCGCGCGTCCAGGTCGGCCCCCGATGCCGCCAGCCAGTCGTTCAGCGCCGGCGCATGCACACCGTAAGGATCGCGCGCGCCCTCCAGCGTCAGCACCCGTAGGCCGGTCAGATCGGCCTCGGGCACCGGGTCCAGCGCCAGCATGGGCCGCATCAGGATCGCGCGGGCGATCAGCCCCGGATGCAGCGCCATGACCGCGCCCGCGAAATTCGCGCCGTTGGAATAGCCCAGCACCGTGATCCGCGCCGGGTCCAGGTCATAGGCCGCCACGGCCTCCTGCCAGAAACCGGCAAAGGCCGCAGCCTCGGCCCGGATGTCGGCTTGGTCAAAGGTGGTCATGGACAGGCGGCGAAAGAACCGCGCCACGCCCTCTTCGGTGGACCGCCCGCGCAGCCCCAGCAGGGTCGCGCGCGGCGCGATCCGATGGGCCAGCGGCATCAGGTCGGTTTCCGACCCGCCGGTGCCGTGCAGCAGGATCACGGTCGAGCCGTCGGGGTCCTCGGGGGTGTGGATGCGGTGGGTGAAGGGCAGGTCGCGCATGGGTCTCCTTTCCTCGCCCGGTCGGGCGAATTGCGGCAGGCGCAGCCGCAGGTCGGTCGTGTCGGTGAAATGCGGCGGGACCATCAGGGTCCGGCCAAGGTCGGCCTCGTCCACGGCCATGCCGGGGCCGTCGGTCGCCAGTTCGATCAGCAGGCCCGCCGGGTCGCGGACATAAAGCGAGGTGAAATACAGCCGGTCATGCACGGTCACGTCCGCCAGCCGCGCCTGATGGGCGCGGATCGCCGCGACGTCGGGCACGCGCAGGGCGACGTGGTCGATCACCCCGGTCCCCGGAATGCCCGGCACGAAACCGGACGCATCGCGGATATCCAGCACGTCGCGGTCGGAGGCCAGGCGCGTCACGCCCCCCTCGACCCCCTGCGGCAGATAGCCGAAGGGCGCCAGAAAGGCCGCCGTCGCCTGCGCATCATCGGACCACAGCGTGACGCCGTGCAGGCGCGCGGGCGCGGCGGGCCAGCCCGCATCGGGGATGTCCCCGCCGACCAGCTTGACAATGATCCCGTCCGGGTCGCGCAGGCGCAGGACCGGCGCGCCGAATTCGCGGACCGGCCCCTCGATGCGCAATCCGTGCTGCATGGCGCGGGTCAGCCAGTCGCCGATCCGTGCGCGCGGGATGGCCAGTGCGATCTCGGCCACCTGTGCGTGGCCCACGCGACCCGGTGCGCCGTCCTGCCAGACCAGAAAGCTGACCAGCGATCCGGGCGTGCCGGTGGCGTCGCCATAGAACAGGTGCAGCTGTTCGGCATCCTCGAACCCCGCGGTCTGCTTGACCAGCGACAGCCCCAGAAAGCCCATCCAGAAATCGACACTGGCCTGCACGTCGCGCGTGATGGCCGTCACGTGATGAAGTCCCGTCATGGCGACCTCCTTTCAGGGTCCAAGATGCCCGTGGCCACCGTTCGGCGCCACGGGGGTCGTGCGCAACCCGGCGTTCGCATCGGGCGAACGCCTGCGCGCTTGCCCGATGGCCCGCAAACCCCCACCCTCGGGAACAGCACAGGAGAGAACGCCATGAGCTGGAACCCCGCCCTGACCCCCGGATGCCCCGACGCCATCGGCGCCGATGCCATCGAGACGCTGATCATCCCCCGCGCCCGCGACCTGGGCGGGTTCGAGGTGCGCCGCGCCCTGCCCGCCCCCAAACGCCAGATGGTCGGCCCGTTCATCTTCTTTGACCAGATGGGCCCGGCCGAGTTTCTGACCGATCAGGGCATCGACGTGCGCCCGCATCCCCATATCGGCCTGGGCACGGTCACCTATCTGTATCGCGGCAGCTTTCAGCATCAGGACAGCACCGGCGCCGATCAGATCATCACGCCCGGCGCGCTGAACTGGATGGTGGCGGGGCGCGGCGTGACCCATTCCGAACGCAGCCCCGAGGCCGTGCGCGCCGGGCCCAGCAGCCTGCTGGGCATCCAGACCTGGATCGCCCTGCCGGAAACGCATGAGGACATCGCCCCCAGCTTTGAGCATCACGCCGCCACCGCCCTGCCCGAGATCCGCGACCAGGGGATCGAGGCGCGGCTGATCCTGGGCCGCGCCTATGGCGAGATCGCGCCCGCGACGATGCATTCCGACACCTTCTATCTGGACGTGACGCTGGCCCCCCGCGCCCGCTTTCCCTCGCCCGTCGATCACGAGGATCGCGGCCTGTATATCACCGAAGGCAGCGTCAGCATCGCCGGGCAGGAGTTCCAGGCCGGCCAGATGATGGTGTTCCGCCCCGGCGACGCGATCACGGTGGCGGCGGGCGACCGGGGCGCGCGGCTGATGGCGCTTGGCGGGGCCACGCTGAACGGGCCGCGCCACATCTGGTGGAATTTCGTCGCCTCATCGCGCGAACGCATCGAGGTCGCGAAACAGGAATGGCGCGAGGCGCGTTGGGGTCAAGGACGGTTCGACCTGCCGCCGGGCGACCGCGACGAACACATCCCCTTGCCGTGACGGAGAGACATATGCCCAAGACCCCCCACGAGATGCTGGAATTCTGGTTCTCGGACCAGATGCGCCCCTATTGGTTCGCGAAATCCGACGATATCGACAAGGACATCGCCGCCCGGTTCAGCGACACCTATGAGGAGGCCCATGCCGGTCGGCTGGACGCCTGGATGGACGCGCCCGACAGCGCGCTGGCGCTGGTGATCGCGCTGGACCAGTTCCCGCGCAACATCCATCGCGGCGGGCCGCGCAGCTTTGAATCGAACGACCTGGCGCTGCGCCATGCCCGCACCGCGCTGGATCAGGGCCACGACCTGGGCCAGCCGGCCGAGCGGCGGCAGTTCTTCTACCTGCCCTTCATGCACAGCGAGGATCTGGCCGATCAGGACCGCTCGGTCGCGCTGTATGAACAGCTGGGCAACGACCACTCGCTGCATTTCGCGCGCGAACATCGCGATATCGTGGCCCGCTTTGGCCGCTTTCCGCATCGCAACGCGATCCTGGGCCGTGACAGCACCCCCGAGGAATCCGAGTTCCTCAAGACGCATTCCGGCTTCTGATCTTGCCTCGGACGGGCGGGGATCCTAGCCTGCGCGTCATGGAAACCCTGCCCTGCTTTTACGCGCCCGACACCGCCGCCCACGACCCGCAGTTCTGGATGCTGCGCGGGGTGCCGATGGCCAACAAGGAAACCGCCGAACGGGCCGACCGCCTGCTGGCGGGCATCGCGCAGGTCGGCCTGACGGTGACCGATCCGCCGGTCACCGACCGCGCGCCCATGCATGCGGTCCACACCGCGCGATACCTGGCGTTCCTGGAAACCGCATGGGAGGAATGGCAGACCGCCCCCGGCGCGGGCGCCGAGGTCGTGGCCAACCTGCATCCGCAAAAGGCGCATCAGACCTATCCCTCGGGCATCACCGGGCGGGCGGGCTGGCACATGGCCGATACCGGATGCCCGCTTGGGCGCGACACCTACCGGGCGGCGCTGCGGGGCGTGGACACGGCGCTGGCGGCCGCAGCGGCGGTGACGGCGGGCGCGCGGGCGGCCTATGCGCTGTGCCGTCCACCGGGGCATCACGCCGATGCCGACACGGCGGCGGGGCATTGTTTCCTGAACAATTCGGCCATCGCGGCCCAGGCCCTGCGCGCGCACCACAACCGCGTCGCGGTGCTGGACATCGACGTGCATCACGGAAACGGCACGCAGGAGATCTTCTACGACCGCGCCGATGTGCTGACCGTATCGGTCCATGCCGACCCGGATGCGTTCTATCCCTTTTATCTGGGCCATGCGCATGAGGTCGGGGCGGCGGGCACCAACCTGAACCTGCCGCTGCCTTTGAGGTCGGGCGACGACATCTGGCTGACCGCCCTCGACCGCGCGCTGGAGCGCATCGCGGATTTCGCACCGGGCGCGCTGGTCCTGGCCCTGGGGCTGGACGCGCATGAGCGGGACCCGTTCCGCGGGCTGCAGGTCACGACGCCGGGCTTTGCCCGCGCCGCCGCGCGCATCAAGGCCGCAGGCCTGCCCACCGTCATCGTGCAGGAGGGCGGCTATCTCTCCGAGGATCTGACCCATAACCTGGCCGCCACCCTGCGGGGCTGGATCGAGGCGCCCTGACCGGTCTATAGCGGGCCGAAAACGTATGGCCCGCCCCGTCTGCAAGCGGCAATTTTTGATGACATGATCAGTCTGCACAAACGTATCCGGCATGTCGGCACAAAGGCCGCCGCCA
>NZ_MEES01000073.1:0-20008 GCF_001724535.1 Paracoccus sp. SCN 68-21
CCAACGATCACAATGCTCATGGTCCGCTCCTTCCTCCATTGAACACCGACATCCTACACGGAGATCGGCGGGAGGGGCGGGCCATCCATAAAGGGGGCCTTCATGCGCATCTGCATCATCACCACCGGCGGCACCATCGGCAGCACGGGCCACCCCCTGTCGCCCATGCCCGCCGCCCGGTTCGCGCAGGCCGTCCACGACCTGCTGGGGGGCGCGCTGGCGGCGGCGCTGCCAGGGGACCGGCTGCATGTGGATGACGGGCTGCGCTTTTCCGATGACGGGCCCGGCATGCTGGACAGCACCGACCTGCGCCCGTCCGACTGGTGCCGGATCGCGGGGCGGGTGCTGGATCTGTATGACGATCACGACGCCTTCGTGATCCTGCACGGCACCGACACGGTGGATTACACCGGCGCGGCGCTGCCCCTGCTGCTGAACGTGTTCGACGACATGGGGATCGCCCGCGCGGCCCTGTCCAAGCCGGTGATCCTGACCGGCGCGCAGCTGCCGCTGTTCCGCGACACGGCCGATGGCCTGGTCCTGAACGCGGGCAGCGACGCGCTGGCCAATCTGACCGGCGCGCTGGAGGCCGCCCGCTTGCGCCTGCCCGAGGTCGCGGTCTTCTTCGACCGGCGGCTGCTGCGCGGGGCGCGGGCGCTCAAGGTGTCGACCACGCGGTTCGCGGGGTTCGACAGCCCGCATCTGGGGCCGCTGGCCACGCGCGGCATCGGCATCCATCCGGGCGCGGTCCTGCCCCTGCCCGGCCCCGCCGCCCCCGACCGCGCGCTGGATGCCGCCCCGGCCCGCGCCCTGGTCCGCGCGCAGCTGGAGGCCGTGGCCCGCACCATCGACGACCAGCGCGTGGCGCAGATTGCCGCCGTTCCGTCGGATCATCGCGCGGCCGATCCGCTGATAGCGCGGATGGTGCGCGATGCACTAACCGCCGGCGCGACCGGCCTGCTGCTGGAGGGCTTTGGCCCCGGCAACATCCCCGCAGGCGACGGCGCGATGGCTGCGGCGCTGGCGCAGGCGCGGGTCCCTGTGCTGATCGCCAGCCGGGTGATCGGCGGGCAGGTGGGCGCGTTCGACTATGCCGCGGGCGCGTGGATCGGGGCGACCGGCGCGGTGGCGGCGGGCGACATGACGCCGGTCGCGGCGCTGGCCAAACTGATGATCCTGACCGCCATGGCCCCTCATCACGGATGGGACCGCACCACGCTGACCGCCCTGCTGGCGCGCAGCCTGGCGGGCGAATGCGCGGCCGGCGACCGGCTGACGGATGCGCTGTGGCCCGGTCAGGCGCTGCGGGCGGCTGACGGGCCGCTGCGGCTGGAGAACGACCCCGACCATGGCCCGCGTCTGAGCGACGGGATGTGCGTGCTGTGGCAGGCCCCCGGCCCCGGCACGCTGCGGATGCAGGGCGACCGGCTGGCGCTGATCGCCCATGACGGGGCGGTGCTCTGGTCCAGCGCGCCTGCGCCCGGCGCGGTGGCGGTGCTGACCGCGCATCCGCCCGCGCTGCGCCTGATCGACCCGGCGGGGCGCGCACGCCCGGTCACGGCGCTTGCGGGCTGACCCCCGCGCGCGCTAGCAACAGCCAGCCAGAGGAGGCCCCGATGCCGCTGATCCATGTCCTGAACGGTCCGAACCTGAACCTGCTGGGCCAGCGCCAGCCCGAGGTCTATGGCCACGCCACCCTGTCCGACCTGGAGGCGCTGTGCCGCGACGCCGCTCGCCCCCATGAGATCCGGTTCCTGCAATCCAACTGGGAAGGGCAGATCGTCGACTGGATCCACGAAGCGCGCCTTGAGGCTGCGGCCATCGTCATCAATCCGGCGGCGCTGACCCATACCTCGGTCGCGGTGCTGGACGCGCTGAACGCCTTCGACGGCCCGGTGATCGAGGTCCATATCAGCCAGGTCCACAAGCGCGAGGCATTTCGCCACCATTCCTATGTGTCGCATCGGGCGGATGGGGTGATCGCGGGGCTGGGCCTGGGCGGCTATGTCGCCGCGCTGCGCCATGTGGCGACGCTGATCTGACAAAAAACCGCCGGTTCCGGGCGCAGGGAGGAGGGGTGCGCGGGAACCGACGGCTTTCCGGAAATGGTCCGTGGCCGGACCGGGAGGAGGACGCCACGAAGCATCTGCTTCATGAGTTCACCTTGCGCCTGTCCGGCGGGCCTGTCACCGCCCGACGCTGCAACGCAGCAGGCGCGACAGGCGATGCCGCCGTGACGTGCTGATTTCCGGCGCATTGCCCGTTCGTTGTGCAGAAAACGCGCCAGACAGACCCATCAGCCGATTCGCGCGCCTATCCTGCCAGTGCCTCCAGATAGGTCCGCGACCACCAGGCGACATCATGGGTGACCACGCCCTCCAGCAGGGCGGCGTGGCGGTCGCGGCGTTCGGATTGCGACATGCGCATGGCCTGGGCCATCGCCACGGCCAGATCATGCGGGTCGTGGGGGTTGATGATCAGGGCCTGGTCCATCGTCTCGGCCGCGCCGGCAAAGCGCGACAGAATCAGCACGCCCGGATCGTCGGGGTTCTGGGCCGCGACATATTCCTTGGCCACCAGGTTCATGCCGTCCGCCAGCGGCGTGACCAGCCCGATGCGCGCCTGACGGTACAGCCCCGCCAGGACGGGGCGCAGAAAGGGCCGGTGGATGAACCGGATCGGGGTCCAGTTCAGCGTCGCGAACTGTCCGTTGATGCGGCCTGCCAGATGCTCGGTCTCCTCCCGGATGGTCTGATAGGCCTCGACGGCGCCGCGGGTGGGGGGCGCGATCTGCAGGAAGCTGATCTTTTCATGCAGGTCGGGGATCTTTTCCAGCAGCAGCTGATAGGCGCGGAACCGCTGTGGGATGCCCTTGGAATAGTCCAGCCGGTCCACCCCGATCATCATCTTGGCACCGGTCAGCATGCGCATGCGGTCGCTGTCGGGGGCGTCCACCGCCTCGGCCATAAACGAAGCCGCGTCGATGCCGATGGGAAAGGCCTGCGTGCGCACGTCGCGCCCCGCGATGCGGAACCGGTCGGGCGAGACCAGATCGCCATCGGCCAGCTGACGCGCGCTTTCGGCGAATGCGCCCATGTCCCGATCGGCCTGGAACCCCAGCAGGTCGTAATGCGACAGCCAGTCGAACAGCTGGGACGGGTTGGGCAGGGCCGCGCAATCGGCCGGGCCGGGAAAGGGGATGTGCAGGAAATGCCCGATCTTGTTGCCGACCCCCAGGGCGCGCAGTTCGGCGGCCAGCGGGAACAGGTGGTAATCCTGCACCCAGATGCGGTCGTCAGGGCGCAGATGCGGCACGATCATCCGCGCGATCAGCGCATTCACGCGGGCATAGCCGTCCAGATATTCGGGCTGGATGCGCATCAGGTTCGGCCGCCCGTGGCACAGCGGCCAGAGGATCGAGTTGGAATAGCCCAGATAATATTCCTCGTGATCCTGCGGGGTCAGGTCAAAGGACATGCGCTGGAAGGCGGCGCCCGGATGGTCCTGCAGGTCCGGTGCGGGATGGTCGGTCACCTCGCCCGAGAACCCGATCCAGACGCCGCCAGAGCTGCGCAGCGCATCCTCCAGCGCGACGACCAGCCCCCCCGACGGATTCTTGCCCAAAGGCAGGCGGTTCGACGCGACGACTAGGCGGGACATGCGGTTTCCTCAGGTCAGAGATGCGTCAAGCCAGGCGGCCAGCGCGGCAGGGTCGGACAGGCGGTGATGGGCGGCGGTGGGCCCGTCGCCAATCTTGATGGCAAAGCCGCCTTGGGACTGGGCGTGGGCCATGGCGGGTTCGTCGGTGGTGTCGTCGCCCGCAAAGACCGGCATCCGGCCCGCAAAGGGCGGCAGGGTCAGCAGATGCGCCATGGCGCTGTCCTTGCCGACGCCGCCGGGGCGCAGCTCCAGCGCCATCTTGGCGGGCTGCAGCACCAGATGCGGATGCTGTGCGGCCAGATCCTGCATCACCGTCTCGACGAAATCGCGCAGCTGGGGCGCGTCGCGGTAATGCAGCGCGACGCCGTGGGGCTTTTCCTCGACCAGCAGGGCGGGATGGGGGGCGGCGCGGTCGCGGGCCGCGCGGTGCAGCGCGGGCGCGTCGAAATCGACCTGATGCAGGGTGGTGATGCGGCCCGGTTCCAGCGACAGCTCGGACCCGTGGCTGCCCGCGACAAAGCCCGGAAAATCGGGCAGGTGCCCGCGCAGGTCGGCCACGTCGCGCCCCGAGATCAGCGCCACCGCGCCCCCCTGCCGCCGATGCAGCGCCGACAGGCGGTCACGCAGCGCGGCGCTGACGACGACCGCGTCCGGGCGCGGCGCGATATCGACCAGGCAGCCGTCGAAATCCAGAAACAGCGCGGCATCGGGGGACAGCAGGGGCAGGGTCATCGGCACGAGACACTCCGTTCAGGTTTCACAAGGTGAACCCTGAGACAGGCCCGCAGGTTCACCGCCATGTGATCTTTTGTGCATTCAATCGCGCGCGCTGTCAAAACTCGACGCCCGCCTGCGCCTTGATGCCGGCGCGGAAGGGGTGCTTGATCTGGGTCATCTCGGTCACCAGGTCGGCGGCCTCGATCAGCGCCTCGGGGGCGCCGCGGCCGGTCAGCACGACATGGGTCATGGGCGGTTTCTCAGCCTCTAGAAAGGCCAGCACCTCGGCCACGTCCAGATAGCCATAGCGAAAAGCGATGTTGATCTCGTCCAGCAGGACCATGCGGATGGCGGGGTCGCGGATCAGCGATTTGGCCTTGTCCCAGCCCGCCGCCGCCGCCGCGATGTCGCGCGATTTGTCCTGGGTCTCCCAAGTGAAGCCCTCGCCCATGGCGTGGAACTGGCAGATCTCGCCGAAATGCGTGGTCAGCAGCGTGCGTTCGCCCGTGTCCCACGCGCCCTTGATGAACTGCACCACCGCACTGGGCATGCCATGCGCGATGCAGCGCATGATCATGCCGAACCCGCTGGAGGATTTGCCTTTTCCTGGTCCGGTATGGACGATGATTAGGCCCTTTTCGCCGGTCTTGGTCTGCATCATCCGGTCGCGGGCGGCCTTTTTCTTGGCCATCTTGGCGGCGTGGCGGTCCAGATCATCGGCGGGAACAGGGTCGGTTGGGGTCATGGTGCGGCTCCTCAATGGTTGACAAATCGCGGGCGCGGGGCTTTTGGTGGGCCCGTGTTGGTTCCTGTCGTAAGGCAGGCGAAGAGGGAATGCGACAGGGTCCTGACGGACCCCAAGCGCAGCCGCCCCCGCGACCGTGACCGGAAAGGTCGCCCGATCCACTGGCCCCACGGGGTTGGGAAGGTGGGACGACCGTTGGGGAGACCCTGAATCCGCAAGCCGGGAGACCTGCCAGCACCTGACGATGACGGGCGAACGGGGTGTTTCGCAACCGGCAGGCGACGGGCGGATCCTTTCCGTGCCGCCCCCTTTCGGCCTGCCCCTTTGCCCCCGACCAAGGGAAGGCCCGCGATGCGCGCTGTTCTGCATGTCTGCACCACCTGTCGCGGCGCCCTGCCCGACCCCGATGCCGATCCCTGCGCGCCCCGCCCCGGCGCGCGGCTGATGGAGGTGCTGACCCGCACCGCCCCCGAAGGGGTCGAGATCCGCCCCGTCGAATGCCTGTCCGCCTGTTCGCAGGGCTGCGCCGTGGCCCTGTCGGGTCCGGCCAAGTGGTCCTATGTCTATGGCCGCCTGACGCCTGAGGACGCCGCCGAGATCGCCGCAGGCGCCCGCGCCTATGCCGCCACCGCCGACGGGGTCGTGCCCTGGCGCGAACGCCCCGCCATCTTCCGCAAGCAGAGCCTTGCGCGGATTCCCCCGCATTTCCCCCCGCAGGAGTGACAATGACCGACCTCGTGAAAACCCCCGTCACCGTGATCACCGGCTTTCTGGGCTCGGGCAAGACGACGCTGATCCGGCATCTGATGGCGAATCCGAACGGCCTGCGCCTGGCGGTCATCGTCAACGAATTCGGCACCCTGGGTGTGGATGGCGACATCCTCAAGGGCTGCGCCGATGACAGCTGCCCGGCCGAGAACATCATGGAGCTGTCGAACGGCTGCATCTGCTGCACGGTCGCCGATGATTTCATCCCCACGCTGGAGGCGCTGATGGCGCTGCCGCAAAAGCCCGATCACATCCTGATCGAGACCTCGGGCCTGGCGCTGCCGAAACCGCTGCTCAAGGCCTTCGACTGGCCCGCGATCCGGTCGCGGATCACCGTGGACGGCGTGATCGCCCTGGCCGATGCCGAGGCCGTGGCCGCGGGCCGCTTTGCCCCCGACGTGGCCGCCGTGGACGCGCAGCGCGCCGCCGATGACAGCCTGGACCACGAGACGCCCCTGTCCGAGGTCTTTGAGGATCAGATCGCCTGCGCCGATGTCGTGCTGCTGACCAAGGCCGATCTGGCCGGCGAGGCGGGCATCAAAGCCGCCCGCGCCGTGATCGAGGCCGAGGCGCCGCGCCCCCTGCCCATCCTGACCGTCACCGAGGGCGCCATCGACGCCCGCCTGATTCTGGGTCTGGGCAAGGCCGCCGAGGACGACCTGGACGCCCGTCCCAGCCACCATGACGGCGCCGACGACCACGAGCACGAGGATTTCGACACCGTCGTCATCGACCTGCCCGAGATCACCGACCCCGCCGACCTGGCCGCCCGCATCGCGCGGCTGGCCGCGGAACAGCACATCCTGCGCGTCAAGGGCCACGTCGCCGTCGCGGGCAAGCCGATGCGCCTGCTGGTCCAGGCCGTGGGCGGGCGCGTCCGGCACCAGTACGACCGGCCCTGGGGCGACAGCCCGCGCCGGTCGCGGCTGGTGGTGATCGCCGAGCATGACCATATCGACATGGCCGCGATCCGCGCCGTGCTGGACGGTGTGCCCGCATGACCGGGGCTGCCTGATGCATGTCATCTTTCGCGAACAGGTCGGGCTGGATCAGTCTGATGCCCCCTATGATCCCGGCCAGACGCCGGCGGATCTGGTGGTCCTGTCCTTTTCGGACAGCGACCTGGGGGCCTTTGCGGAAGGCTGGAAGCGGGCGGCGGGCGGCCTGCCCTCCACCCGGCTGTGCAATCTGGTGGCGCTGCGGCACCCGGTCTCGGTCGATACCTATGTCGAACAGACGCTGTCGGGGGCACGCGGCATCCTGATCCGCATCATCGGCGGAGAGGCCTATTGGCCCTATGGCCTGGCATCCGTGCAGGATCTGGCGCGGCGGCAGGGCATCGCGCTGGCGGTTCTGCCCGCGGACGGGCGCGACGATGCGCGGCTGGATCAGATGTCCACCGTGCCCGCATCGGTGCTGCGCGTGCTGCGGCGGCATTGCGAACAGGGCGGCGCGGTGGCGGCGCAGGCGGCGCTGGCGCAGCTGGCCATAGCGGCGGGCCTGGACGCGGCGCCGGTGCCTGGCATCAAAACGCTGCCGCAGATGGGGTTCTATGACCCGGATCACGGCGTCATCGCCGATCCGGGGGCGCCACACGCGCTGGTGACCTTCTATCGCAGCTGGCTGGCGGCGGCGGACATGGCGGCGATCGACGCGCTGATCCGGGCGCTGCGGGCGCGGGGCATCGCGGCGGTGGGGGCTTTTGCGCCCTCGCTCAAGACCGCGGGGCTGGCCGATTGGCTGCACGCGGCGCTGCCGCAGCCGCCCGCGATGGTGGTGAATGCCACCGCCTTTTCGGCGGGAACCGAGGCGCCCTTTGCCCACTTCCCCGGCCCGGTCTTTCAGGTGGCGTTGTCCACCAACCGCCGCCGGGACTGGGCCGGGGCGGAACGCGGGCTGTCGCCGTCGGACCTGGCCATGAACGTGGTCCTGCCCGAGGTGGACGGCCGCATCTTTGCAGGCCTGATCAGCTTCAAGTCGCCTGCCCCGCGCGACCCTGACCTGCAATATTCGCGCTTTGCCCACCGCCCCGACCCGGCGCTGGTCGCGGCGGCGGTGGATCGCATCGTGGCCTGGGGCGCGCTGGCGCAGGGGGCGGGCCGCGTGGCGATGGTGCTGTCCACCTATCCGGGGCGCGACTGGCAGCAGGCCCATGCCGTGGGGCTGGACGCGCCGGCCTCCGCGCAGGCCGTTGGGGCGATGCTGGGCGCCGAGTTGCCCGCGATGCCGGACGGGACCGTGGCTTGGCCGCTGGACGACTATCGTGCCGCCCTGGCCCGCCTGCCGCAGGTCCTGCAGGACAATCTGCACGCGGCCTGGGGGCCGCCCGAGACCGACCCCGATTGCCGCGACGGCGCCTTTCACCTGCGCGCCAGCCTGCACGGGCCGGTGATCCTGGCGCTGCAGCCCGAGCGCAGCCACCGCGCGGGGCGCGAGGACAGCTATCACGACCTGACCCGCGTGCCGCGCCATGCCTATGTGGCCTTCTATCTGTGGCTGGCGCAGCAAGGCGCGCAGGCGCTGATCCATATGGGCGCGCATGGCACGCTGGAATGGCTGCCGGGCAAGGCGGTGGCGCTGTCGGGCGACTGCTGGCCCGCGGCGCTGCTGGGCGCGATGCCGGTGATCTATCCCTTCATCGTCAACGATCCGGGCGAGGCCGCGCAGGCCAAGCGCCGCATCGGGGCCGTGACCCTGGGCCATATGCCGCCGCCCATGCGGGAGGCCGCCCTGCCCCCCGGCATGGCGGGGCTGGAGCGGTCCTTGGACGAATATTCCACCGCCGACGGGCTGGACCCCGCCCGCCGCGACCGCCTGATCGCCGCGATCCGCGACGAGGCGCGTGCCCTGGGGGTCGAGGCCGATCTGGGCATCCCGTCTGATGCCAGCGCCGCCGAGGCGATCACCCGCATCGACCGCTTTGTCTGCGACATCAAGGAAAGCCAGTACGGAGAGGGGCTGCATGTCTGGGGCAGCGGCGCCTGCGGTCAGGCCGAACGGGACGGGCTCATGGCCGCCCTGGCCGGGCGCTTTGTGCCGCCGGGGCCGTCCGGGTCGCCCAATCGGGGGCGGTCGGACGTCATGCCCACGGGGCGCAACCTGTTCAGCGTGGACCCGCGCGCCGTGCCCACGCCATCCGCCCATGCGCAGGGGGTGAAACTGGCCGAGGAGCTGCTGCGCCGCCACCTGCAGGATCACGGCGACTGGCCGCGCGGGCTGGTCGTGGACCTCTGGGGCAGCGCGACCATGCGCACCGCGGGCGAGGAATTCGCCATGGCCCTGCATCTGGCCGGGCTGAAGCCGGTCTGGGATGCGGGGTCGGGCCGCGTGTCGGGGGTCGAGGTCGTGCCGCTGGCGCTGCTGGGCCGACCGCGGATCGACGTGACGCTGCGGGTCTCGGGCCTGTTCCGCGACGTGTTCCCGGTGCTGGCCCAGCTGTTTCAGACCGGGGCCGCGACGCTGGCCGCACGCGACGAGGCCCCCGACCAGAACCCCTATGCCGGGGGCGCGCGGGTGTTCGGCCCGCAGCCCGGCCAGTACGGGCTGGGCATGGGCACCGCGCCCGACACCTTCACCGATGAGGCGCGTGCGGCGGCGGGCGAGGCGTGGATTGCGGCCTCCAGCTGGGCGATCGGCGCGGATGGCACCAGCCACGAGGCCCGCGACGCGCTGGAGGCGCGGCTGACCCGCGCCGACAGCTTTGTCCACGCGCAGGACCTGCCCGAGACGGACCTGCTGCTGGCTGCCGATTATGCCGCGCATGAGGGGGGCTTCGCCGCCGCCATGGCGCGGATCGGGGCCGCGGCACCCGCGCTGTACCACCTGGACGCGACGCAGCCCGACCGCCCCCGCGCCCGCACCCTGACCGAGGAGATCGCCCGCACCACCCGCGCCCGCGCCGCCGACCCGGCCTGGGCCGATGCGATGACCGCGCATGGATACCGGGGCGCAGCCGAGATCGCCGCCACGCTGGACCACATGGCGGCCTTTGCGCATCTGGCGGGGGCGGTACCCGCGCATCTGTTCGACCTGTATCACGACGCGACCCTGGGCCGCCCCGAGATCGTCGATTTCATGCAGGGCGCGAACCCCGAGGCGCTGGCCGCCATGCGCGACCTGTTCCAGCGGCTGCACGATGCGGGGCTGTGGGTCACGCGGCGCAACTCGATCGCGGCGGGGCTGTCGTGATCCGCGGCTGGTGCCCCGGCGCGCTGCGCCCGATGGAATCGGGCGACGGATGGGTGGTGCGCATCCGCCCTCCCGGCGGGCGGCTGAGCCATGCGCAGGCCCAGGCCATCGCCGATGCCGCCGAGGCCCATGGCAACGGCGTGATCGAACTGACGGGCCGCGCCAACCTGCAGCTGCGTGGCGTGACGCCCGCGACCCACGCGCCTCTGATCGCCGCGCTGCGCCAGCACGGCCTGATCGACGCGGACACAGCGACCGAACAGCGGCGCAACATCATCGTCACGCCCTTTGCGGCGGCGCAAACCGATGCGCTAGCGGCCGAACTGGCCACTACCTTGGCCGAAAGCGGCCTGCCCCTGCCCGCCAAGTTCGGCTTTGCCGTCGATACCGGCCCCGCGCCCGTCCTGACCCGCGATCCGGCCGATATCCGCATCGAACGCGGCCCCGGCGGCCTGATCCTGCGCGCCGACGGCATGGCGCAGGGCGCTGCCTTTGGCGGCCATGACCAGGCGATCGCGCTGGCCCGCTGGTTCCTGGATCAGGGCGGCGCACCGCAGGGCCGGGGGCGCATGGCCGCGCTGATCGCGGGCGGCGCGTGCCCCCCCGGCGCGACGCTGGCGGCCACGGACGGCGAGCCCGCGCAGACCCCCGGACGGGTGCCGCAGGGCATGCTCGTCGGGCTAGAATTCGGGCAGATCCCACCCGACACGCTGCGGCGGCTGGCCCGGCTGGCGCCTCTGCGCCTGACGCCGTGGCGGATGCTGCTGGCCCAGGGGGCGCGCGCCCTGCCCGCGCTGGACGGGCTGATCGCGGACCCCGCCGACCCGCGGCTGCGCCTGCGCGCCTGCCCCGGCGCGCCCGCCTGTCCGCAGGGGCATGGCCCGACCCGTGACGTCGCGCGCAGCCTGGCCACCCTTGTTCCCGACGGAGCGATCCTGCATGTCAGCGGTTGCGCCAAGGGCTGCGGCTGGCCCCGCGCGGCGGACGTGACGCTGACCGCGACGCCCGCCGGGTTCGACCTGATCCGGCACGGTCGCGCCCATGACGTGGCCGCCCTGCGCGGCCTGCACCCCGATCAACTGCCAAAGGTTCTGTGATGCCCCATGACTATGAAAAGGACGGCGCCGCCATCTATCGCCAGTCCTTTGCCACCATCCGGGCCGAGGCCGATCTGGCGCGTTTCGACACCGATGAGGAACCCGTCGTCGTCCGCATGATCCATGCCGCGGGACTGGTGGGCCTGGAGCGCGACGTGGCCTTCACCCCCGGCATGGCGACCGCGGCCCGCGCGGCTCTGGCCGCAGGTGCGCCGATCCTGTGCGACGCGCGCATGGTCAGCGAAGGCATCACCCGCCCGCGCCTGCCCGCCGACAACGCCGTCATCTGCACCCTGAACGATCCGCGCGTGCCCGACATGGCGCGCGACATGGGCAACACCCGCAGCGCCACCGCGCTGGAGCTGTGGCGCCCCTTCCTGGAGGGCGCGGTCGTGGCCATCGGCAACGCGCCCACCGCGCTGTTCCACCTGCTGAACATGCTGGAGGACCCCGCCTGCCCCCGCCCCGCCGCGATCATCGGCTGTCCCGTGGGGTTTGTCGGCGCGGCGGAATCGAAAGACGCGCTGATGGCCGCGCCCCCGGTGCCGTCGGTCATCGTGCGGGGCCGCCTTGGCGGGTCGGCCATCACCGTCGCCGCGATCAACGCGCTGGCCAGCCGGAGGGAATGATGGGACGCATCATCTGCGCAGGGCTGGGGCCGGGCGATCCGGACCTGATCTCGGTCCGGGCCGACAGGGCGGTGCGCGGCGCGCGCCACGTCGCCTATTTCCGCAAGCCCGGCAGGCCCGGTCAGGCGCGCCGCATCGTCCAGGGCATGCTGGCGCCGGATGCGGTCGAATACCCGATGGAATACCCGGTCACGACCGAAATTCCCTTTGACCACCCTGATTACAACGACGCGCTGGCGGGGTTCTATGACCTCTGGGCCGCGCGGCTGGCGCAGCTGGCGCAGACCGAGGATGTGGTCGTCCTGTGCGAGGGCGATCCGTTCCTTTACGGCAGCTTCATGCATCTGCAGATCCGTTTGCAGGGGCTGGCCCAGGTCGAGGTGATCCCCGGCATTCCCGGCATGGTCGGCTGCTGGAACGCGCTTGGTCAGCCGATGACTTGGGGCGACGATGTGCTGACCGTGCTGATGGGCACCCTGCCCGAATCGGAGCTGATCCGCCACATGCAGGGCAGCGACGCGCTGGTGGTGATGAAGACCGGCCGCAACCTGCCCAAGCTGCGCCGCGCCTTGGCGGCATCCGGTCGTCTGGCCGACGCCTGGCTGATCGAGCGCGGTACCATGCCCGGCCAGCGCATCGCGCCCCTGGCGGATGTGGCCGACGACGATTGCCCCTATTTCGCGATCCTGCTGGTGCATGGGCACGGGCGGCGCCCCATGGCGCGGGTGGCGGAATGAGCGGCTGGATCACCGTCGCGGGGCTGGGGCCGGGGTCCGACGCCATGGTGACGCCCGAAGTCGCCGCCGCGCTGGAACAGGCGACCGACGTGATCGGATACATCCCCTATGTCGCCCGCGTGGCCGCGCGCCCCGGCCTGACCCTGCATGCCAGCGACAACCGGGTGGAGCTGGACCGCGCCCGCCACGCGCTGTCGCTGGCCGCAGGCGGTGCGCGGGTGGTGATCGTGTCCTCGGGCGATCCGGGGGTGTTCGCCATGGCCTCGGCCCTGTTCGAGGCGCTGGAGGAGGCCGGGGGCGATCCCGACATCCGCATCCTGCCGGGCATCACCGCGATGCTGGCGGCCGCGGCGCGGGCCGGCGCGCCCCTGGGCCATGATTTCTGCGCGATCAACCTGTCGGACAACCTCAAACCCATCGCGCTGATCGAACACCGCTTGCGCCACGCGGCGCGGGGCGATTTCGCGATGGCCTTCTACAACCCGCGCTCGGCCAGCAGGCCGCAGGGATTCGCCCGCGTGCTGGAGGTCCTGCGCGAGGAATGCGAACCCGGCCGCCTGCTGATCTTTGCCCGCGCCGTCAGCACCCCGGACGAGGCCTTGCGCGTCGTCACGCTGGCGGAGGCCACCCCCGACATGGCCGACATGCGCACCGTGGTGCTGGTCGGAAACGCGGCCACGCGGCGGGTGGGCCGGTGGGTCTATACCCCGCGCGGGGCGGTCTGATGCAGCCAGTCCAGCGCCTGCTCTGGTGCGGGAACCTGGGGCCTGTCGGGGGCCGGGGGCCGGTCGATCATGATCACGCGGATGCCCAGATCGCGCGCGGCCTGCAGCTTGGCGCTGGCCCCCGCGCCGCCGCTGTTCTTGGCGACCAGATGGGTGATGCCATGCGCCGCCATCAGCGCCCGGTCGCCCGCGACATCGAAAGGGCCCCGGGCAATCACCACCTCCGCGTGCGGCAGGGGGGCCACGTCGGGCGCATCGACCAACCGCAGCAGCCAGCGATGCGGCAGGGCGGCAAAGGGGGCCAGGGTCTGCTTGCCGATGGCCAGGAACACCCGCGTGGGCGTGACGGGCAACGCCGTGACCGCGCCCGCGATATCCGCCACCTGCGTCCAGCCGGGACCGGCCTGCCAGGCCGGGCGGCGCAGCATCAGCATGGGCACCCCCGCCGCATGGCAGGCGGCATCCGCATTGCGGCTGATCTGGGCGGCAAAGGGATGGGTCGCGTCGATCAGATGGGTGATCCGCTGGTCGCGCAGGTATCGGCCCAGCCCATCGGCGCCCCCGAACCCGCCCACCCGCATGGGCAGCGGCTGCGCCAAAGGTGCCGCCGTGCGCCCGGCATAGGAGAACACCGCATCGACCCCCGCCCCCGCCAGAATGGCGGCCATGCGGCTGGCCTCGGTCGTGCCCCCCAGCAGCAGGACGCGCATCATGTCTGACCCCTGGCTGACGATCATCGGCATGGGCGAGGATGGACCGGCGGGCCTGCCGGATGCAAGCCGTGCCGCGCTGGACGCGGCCCAGGTCGTCTTTGGCGCGCCCCGTCTGCTGGACCTGGCCGGGGTGGCCGGGCAGCCATGGCCGGTGCCCTTCGATCTGGCGCCTCTGCTGGCGCGGCGGGGCGCGCGCGTGGCGGCGCTGGTGTCGGGCGATCCGTTCTGGTGCGGCGCGGGTGGCAGCATCGCGGCCGTGCTGGAGCCGCACGAATGGCGCGCCCTGCCCGCCCCCGGCGTGCTGTCGCTGGCAGCCGCACGCCTTGGCTGGCGGCTTGAGGCGGTGGTGACCCTGGGCCTGCACGCGGCCCCCCTGTCGCGCCTGCGCCCGCATCTGGCGCGCGGCTGCCGCATAATCGCGACCCTGCGCGACGGCGACGCGCCCGCCGCCCTGGCCGCATGGCTGGTGGACCAGGGCGCCGGGGCTGCGCGGCTGACGGTGCTGGAGCGTCTTGGCGGGCCGCAGGAGCGTGTCCGCCAGACCCGCGCCGATGCCTTTGCGCTGGATTGCGCGGCACCCGTGGCGGTGGCCATCGACGGGGCGGATCTGCCGCGCGGCTTTGGCCTGTCCTCGGTGCCGGGCCGCCCCGAGGACAGCTTTGCCCATGACGGACAGATCACCAAGTCGCCCATCCGCGCCCTGACGCTGGCCGCCTTGGCTCCGCGCGCAGGCGAGATGCTGTGGGATATCGGCGGCGGCTCGGGCTCGGTCGCGGTGGAATGGGCGCTGGCCGGGGGGCGCGCCGTGACGGTAGAGCCGCGCGCCGACCGCATCGCCACCATCCGCGCGAATATCGACGCCTTCGGGCTGGGCGGCCGCGTCACCGCGATCCACGGCGCGGCCCCTGGCGCGCTGCCGCAGGGCAGCCCCGATGCGATCTTTGTCGGCGGCGGGGCGGATGCGGCGCTGATCGCGCATCTGTGGGACCGGCTGACCCCCGGCACGCGTCTGGTCGCCAATGCCGTGACGCTGGAGACCGAGGCCCTGCTGGCCGACTGTCACGCCCGCCATGGCGGCCGCCTGCTGCGCATCGACATCGCCGAGGCCGCCCCCTTGGGCCGGATGCGCGGCTGGACCGCCGCCCGCCCCATCGTGCAATGGAGCGTGACATGCGCATCGCCGGAATAGGCTGTCGTCCCGGCACGCCGCTGGCGGACCTGTCCGCCGCGCTGCAGGCCGCGGGTGGCGCGGATGCGCTGGCGACGATCCCCGATCGTGCCCCCGAAATCCGGCCCTTGGCCGATGCCCTGTCCCTGCCCCTGCATCTGGTGCAGGTCGCGGGCATCGCCACCCCCACGCAATCGCCGCGCATCCTGGCGCTGCACGCCACCGGGTCGGTGGCCGAGGCCGCCGCCATCGCGGCTGGCGGCCGCCTGACCCATCCGCGCCGGACCTTCGGCCCCATCACCATCGCCATCGCAGAGGTTCCATGACCGTCCATTTCATCGGCGCAGGCCCCGGCGCGCCCGACCTGATCACCCTGCGCGGCCGCGACCTGATCGCGGCCTGCCCGGTCTGCCTCTATGCGGGGTCGCTGGTGCCTGCGGCCCTGCTGTCCCATTGCCCGCCCGGCGCGCGCATCGTGAACACCGCCCCCCTGTCGCTGGACCAGATCATTGAGGAAATCGCCGCTGCCGATGCGGCAGGCCATGACGTCGCGCGGCTGCATTCGGGCGACCTGTCGGTCTGGTCCGCGATGGGCGAGCAGATCCGCCGGTTGCGGGCGCTGGACATCCCCTTCGACGTGACGCCGGGCGTGCCCAGCTTTGCCGCCGCCGCTGCCGCGCTGCAGACGGAACTAACCCTGCCCGGCCTGGCGCAATCGGTCGTGCTGACCCGCACGCCGGGGCGCGCCTCCTCGATGCCGGAAGGCGAGACGCTGGCCGCATTTGCCGCGACTGGGGCGACGCTTGCGATCCATCTGTCGATCCACGCGCTGGAGCAGGTTGTGGCCGATCTGACGCCGCATTACGGCCCCGACTGTCCGGTGGCTATCGTCTGGCGGGCCAGTTGGCCGGACCAGCGGGTGATCCGCGCGACCCTGGCCACGGTGGACGCGCAGGGCATCGACCGCACCGCGCTGATCCTGGTCGGCCCGGCGCTGGCGGCTGAGGGGTTCGACGACAGCCGCCTTTATGCGGGCGATTACGACCGACGCTATCGCCCGGTCGGTGACGCGCCGAGGTTCCCGGAATGACGCCGGGCCTGATGATATCCGCCCCCGCATCCGGCACGGGCAAGACGATGCTGATGCTGGGCCTGCTGACCGCGCTGCGCAGGCGCGGGCTGGCGGTGCAGCCCTTCAAGTCGGGGCCGGATTACATCGATCCGGGGTTCCATCTGGCGGCCTCGGGGCGCGCCAGCTTCAACCTGGATGCCTGGGCGATGGAGCCGGGGCGCCTGGCCGCCCATGTCACCGGACAGGACGATGCCGACCTGGTCCTGGCCGAGGGGTCGATGGGCCTGTTCGACGGCGTGGCGACAGCGGGAGAGACCGGCATCGGCTCTAGCGCGGAAATCGCGATGATGATGGGCTGGCCCGTGGTGCTGATCCTGGATGTCAGCGGGCAGGCGCAATCGGCGGCGGCGACCGCGCGGGGCTTTGCCACGCTGCGGCCCGATCTGCCGTTCGCGGGGGTGGTGCTGAACCGCGTGGCCTCCCCGCGCCACGACCGGCTGATCCGCGAGGGGATGACCCAGGCCGGCATCCGCGTGCTGGGCAGCCTGCCGCGACAGGGCAACATCGTGCTGCCCGAGCGTCATCTGGGCCTGATCCAGGCCGAGGAGACGGCGGGGCTTCAGGCCATCCTGGACCATGCGGGCGATTTCATCGCAGCGCATTGCGATCTGGATGCGATCATCGCCGCCGCCGCGCATCGCGCCCTGCCCGACGCGCCCGCGCCACGTCCGCTGACGCCGCCCGGGGGCCGCATCGCGCTGGCCCGCGACGCGGCGTTCAGCTTTGTCTATCCGCATGTGCTGGAGGCGTGGCGGCGGGCGGGGGCTGTGATCCTGCCGTTTTCGCCGCTGGCCGATGAGGGGCCGGATGACAGCGCCGATTGCTGCTGGCTGCCAGGCGGATACCCGGAGCTGCACGCGCCCCGGCTGGCCGCCTGCGACGGGTTCCGCACGGCCATGCACCGCTTTGCGGCGACGCGGCCGGTGCATGGGGAATGCGGCGGCTACATGGCGCTTGGGGCAGGTCTGGTGGACGCCGATGGCGTACGCCACCAGATGTTGGGCCTTCTGGGACTGGAGACCAGCTATGCCAAACGCCGCATGCACCTGGGATACCGCCGCGCCGAGCCACTGACCGCCCTGCCGGGGCTGGGGCGGGTGGCGCTGCGCGGGCATGAATTTCACTATGCCTCGATCCTGTCGCAGCCCGATGCGGCGCTGGCCCGCGTGACCGATGCGACCGGGGCCGAGGTCGCGGAAACCGGCAGCCACCGGGGCACCGTCACGGGCAGCTTCTTTCACCTGATCGCGCCCGCCGCGACTTGACGAGGGCACGGCGATCACGTCTAGGTGAGGGCCTGCATGGTGCCCATCAGGCGTGAAACGCCGGGCTTCATCGGGAACGGGGAAGGGTGGACCCAATCGCGGCACCCGAAGCCTCGGCCGCCCCCGCGACTGTATGCGGAGAGCGCGCGTCACCAACGCCACTGGAGCGATCCGGGAAGGCTGACGCCGCGCCCTGACCCGCAAGCCAGGAGACCGGCCATGTCAGCCAACCATCCCGCCGTCGGGTGTGACGGCCACAGGAGTGTGACATGCATATCGAAGAAGGCGTCGTTAACGGCGCGAAACTGATCTTGGGATACGCTACCGCCGCCACGGCGGGGCTGTATTCGCTGAAGCTGGCCGTGGATGCGGTGCGGGCGCAGGGGGCCGCGTCGCTGGCCGCCCGCGCAGGGCTGGCCACGGCCGCGACCTTCGTGTTCTTTCAGGTGCTGCCGACCTGGCCCGTCGGCGTGTCCGAGGTGCATCTGATCCTGGGATCGACGCTGTTTCTGCTGTTCGGGGCGGCGCCTGCGGCCATCGGGCTGGCGATGGGGCTGCTGATCCAGGGGCTGTTCTTTGCGCCCTTCGATCTGCCGCAATACGGGATGAACGTCACGACGCTGCTGGTGCCCCTGTTCGCGGTCGCGGCGCTGGCGCGGCGGGTGATCGCGCCGGGCACAGCCTATGTGGACCTGCGCTATGGTCAGGCGCTGGCGCTGTCGGCGGCCTATCAGGGCGGCATCGTGACCTGGGTCGCGTTCTGGGCCTTCTACGGCCAGGGGGTCGAGGCCACGGCGGGCGTGCTGTCCTTTGGCGCGGCCTATCTGCTGGTCCTGGCGCTGGAGCCTGTGGTCGATCTGGCTGTGCTGGCGGGCGCCAAGGCCGCGCGCGGACTGCGGGGCAGCGGGCTGGTCACACAGCGCCTTTACGCATGATCGATCTGGTGCTGATCGGGGCGGGCACGGGCCATCCCGACCACCTGACCCTGCAGGGCGTCCGCGCCCTGCAAGAGGCTGATCTTGTTCTGATTCCCCGCAAGGGCGCGGGCAAGGAGGATCTGGCGCATCTGCGTCTGGCGATGCTGGCGCGGCTCCGGCCGGACGGCGCCGTGGTCGAGGTCGACCTGCCGGTGCGGGATCCGGACCTGCCCTATCTGCAAGGGGTCGAGGCCTGGCACGACGCCATCGCGCAGGCCTGGGCGCAGGCGGTCGACCTGCCGCAGGGTGGGACCGTGGCGATGCTGGTCTGGGGCGACCCCTCGCTCTATGACAGCAGCCTGCGGATCGCGGCGCGGCTGGACTGGCGCGCGCGGGTCATTCCGGGGATCACGGCGATCCAAGCGCTGTGCGCGGCCCATGCCATCCCGTTGAATTCCCTGGGCAATGAGATTCTGATCACCACCGGTCGCCGCCTGCGCGAGAGCGGCTGGCCCCAGGGCTGCGACCGCGCGGTGGTGATGCTGGACGGCGCCTGTGCGTTCCAGACGCTGGCCCCCGAGGGGCTGTCGATCTGGTGGGGCGCCTATCTGGGCATGGTCGAGGAGCGGCTGGAGAGCGGCCCGCTTGCCGAGGCCGGGCCGCGGATCGTGGCGCTGCGGGCCGAGGCGCGGGCGGCGCATGGCTGGATCATGGATTGCTATCTGCTGGCCCGGAACGGCGCGCACTAACCCGTCACCGGGGGCGCACCGCGCAGACACAGGGCGTACACCGACAACGCACGGCCGCTTAAGGCGCCGTTAACGGTCGGGCGGCAGTCTGGCGGGCATCGATCCTGCGGAGGCACCATGTCCATCACCAAGGCCGAAGGCACCCGGCGCGCGAATTACCACTATATGGCCGACGCGATGCGGATGCTGGAATGGGACCTGCACAGCACCGTCATGGCGCGGATGCGTATCCCCGACGACTGGCACCGCATCGCGCAGGAGAAGGGCACGGCGCCCAAGACGCGCGTCACGCTGCGGCTGGATGCGGATGTGGTGGCGTTCTTTCGCTCGATGGGGCCGGACTGGCAGGTGCGGGTCAACCGGCTGATGGCGGCCTGGATGCATGCGCGGCTGGCGGGGCTGATCGAGGGGGCCGAGACGATGGATTACCTCAAGCGCCGCGAGGCCGAGGGTCTGGACGGCCCCCGCCCCGAATTCGGCGACCTGCAGCGCGCCGAGGACGCAGCCTGGGCCGAGATGGGCGAGACGCCCCTGCCCCCGGGCGGGCCGGGGGTGCCGATGGAGGGGCCTCGGCGGATGAGTGCGGCGGGGAAGCGGGCGTTGTTGGAGGAGATGAAGGGGCGGAGGGGGTTGTGATCAGTTTCTGCCGCGTGCAACGACACTCAGCCTTCGCACTTACCACAGGTAAGCGCGAAGGTATTTAGAGCGTTTTGCGGCTTTCCAGATTCAGGATACCCCTGTGGCTTGATCTGTGATTCCCTGCCTGCATGACAGGTGGAGGGATGATATGGGCAGACC
>NZ_MEES01000074.1:0-19637 GCF_001724535.1 Paracoccus sp. SCN 68-21
GTCGTGCGGTAGCGGATCGGGGAAGGCTTCGGCATGCCCTCGACCTAACCCTCAGGACGCGCTCAGTGAATCCCCATCACTGAGATGTGCAACAAGGTCGTGGATCCCCATCCACAATCATTACTCGCAAACCAGATTCTGCTAATGCCCATCCAAGATTAAACATAGTGGTGGTCTTGCTAACTCCACCCTTATGATTGAATAGAGATATAATTGGAACGTGTTTTGTCATATTTCACCCTTGTAAAAAACTAAGCCTGCAACGACCTCACTCCAACTTCGCCTTCCTCCCGCGACTTGATCGCGGCCACGGCGGCGATGCTTCCCGCTGCCGTGGTGAAGTAGGGGATCTTGTCGTAGAGGGCGACGGCGCGGATGTCGCGGCTGTCGGCGATGGCCTGAACGCCTTCGGTCGTGTTCAGGACCATCGCGATTTCGTCGTTCTTGAGGCGGTCGACGATGTTCGGGCGGCCTTCATAGACCTTGTTCACGCGGGTGGAGGCCACGCCCTGCGCGTCGAGGAAATCGGCAGTGCCCGAGGTCGCGACCAGATCGAAGCCCATCGTCACCAGATCGCGGGCGGCCTGCGCCAGGGCGGGCGTCTTGTCGGCGTCCTTGACCGACAGGAAGACGCGGCCGGTGGTCGGCAGGTCGGTGCCCGCGCCCATCTGCGCCTTGAGGAAGGCGCGCGCGAAGTTGCGGTCCCAGCCCATGACCTCTCCGGTCGAGCGCATTTCCGGCCCCAGCAGCGTGTCGACGCCGGGGAAGCGGGCGAAGGGCAGCACGGCCTCCTTGACCGAGAACCAGGGCGTGATCGGGTCGGCCAGCGTCATCGGATCGGCAAAGGGCAGGTCGGTTTCCGGGCCGACGCCTTCGGGATAGGGGGCGCGCGCGGGGAAGTTCGACATGGGTTCGCCCGCCATCAGGCGCGCGGCGATCGAGGCGATGGCGCTGTCGGTGGCTTTCGCGACGAAGGGGACGGTGCGGCTGGCGCGGGGGTTGACCTCGAGCACGAAGATCTCGCCGTCTTTCAGCGCGAACTGCACGTTCATCAGGCCCTTGACCTTGAGCGCGCGGGCCATGGCGGTGGTCTGGACCTTGAGTTCCGCGATGGTGGCGGCGTCCAGCGTGTGGGGCGGCAGCGAGCAGGCAGAGTCGCCGGAATGGACGCCGGCCTCCTCGATATGCTCCATGATGCCGGCGACGTGGACCTCGTGGCCGTCACACAGCGCGTCGACATCGACCTCGATCGCGCCGGACAGATAGCTGTCCAGTAGAACCGGGCTTTTGCCGCTGACGGTCACGGCCTCGGTGATGTAGCGACGCAGGTGGTCCATGTCGCGCACGATCTCCATCGCGCGGCCGCCCAGCACGTAAGACGGGCGGATGACCAGCGGGAAGCCGATGCGCTCGGCGATTTCGATGGCTTGCGCGTCGCTGCTGGCGATGCCGTTGATCGGCTGCTTGAGGCCCAGATCCTGCAGCAGGTGCTGGAACCGCTCGCGGTCCTCGGCCAGATCGATGGCGTCGGGGGTGGTGCCCAGGATCGGGATACCTTCGTCCTGCAGCGCGTTGGCCAGTTTCAGGGGCGTCTGGCCGCCGAACTGGACGATGACGCCGTGCAGGGTGCCGTTCTGCTGTTCCGTGTGCAGGATCTCCAGCACGTGCTCGAAGGTCAGCGGCTCGAAATACAGCCGGTCCGAGGTGTCGTAATCGGTGCTGACCGTTTCCGGGTTGCAGTTGATCATGATCGTCTCGTAACCCGCCTTGGTCAGCGCATAGCAGGCGTGGCAGCAGCAATAGTCGAACTCGATCCCCTGGCCGATGCGGTTGGGACCGCCGCCCAGAATGACGACCTTTTTCGCGTCGGTCGGACGGGATTCGCATTCCACATCGCCCATCGCGGGGGCCTCGTAGGTGGAATACATGTAGGGGGTCTGGGCCTCGAACTCGGCCGCGCAGGTGTCGATGCGCTTGAAGACCGGGCGGATGTCCAGGGCGCGGCGGGCGCGGCGGACGGTGGTTTCGTCGGTCTTCGTCAGATGCGCCAGGCGGGCATCGGTAAAGCCCATCATCTTGATGCGACGCAGCCCATCGGCATCGGTGGGCAGGCCGTTCTCGCGGATGACATGCTCGGCGTCGATGATCTCGCGGATGCGGGCCAGGAACCAGGGGTCAAAGCTGGTGACGCGGTGGATCTCATCGTCGGACAGGCCAAAGCGCATGGCCTCGGCGATGACGCGGATGCGGTCGGGGGTGGCCTTGGACAGAGCGGCGATGACGGCGGGCTTGCCCTGCTCGGCGGCGCCGTCGATGGCGATCTCGTCCAGGCCGGTCAGGCCGGTCTCCATCGAGGCCAGCGCCTTTTGCAGCGATTCATGGAAGCTGCGACCGATGGCCATCACCTCGCCCACGGATTTCATCGCGGTGGTCAGCTCGGGCTTGGAGCCGGGGAATTTCTCGAAGGCGAAACGCGGGATCTTGGTGACCACGTAATCGATGCTGGGCTCGAAGCTGGCGGGGGTCACGCGGGTGATGTCGTTGTCCAGCTCGTCCAGGGTGTATCCGACGGCCAGTTTCGCGGCGATCTTGGCGATCGGGAAACCGGTCGCCTTGGAGGCCAGCGCCGAGGAGCGGCTGACGCGCGGGTTCATCTCGATCACGACCATGCGGCCATCGGCGGGGTTCACCGCCCATTGCACGTTCGATCCGCCGGTCTCGACCCCGATCTCGCGCAGGACGGCGATGCTGGCCGTGCGCATCATCTGGTATTCGCGGTCGGTCAGCGTCAGGGCCGGGGCGACGGTCATGCTGTCGCCGGTATGCACGCCCATCGGGTCGATATTCTCGATGGCACAGACGATGATGGCGTTGTCGTTGCGATCCCGCACGACCTCCATCTCGTATTCCTTCCAGCCCAGCAGGCTCTCGTCGATCAGCACCTGCGCCATGGGCGAGGCGTCCAGACCCGAGCGCACGATACGTTCATAATCGTCGCGGTTATAGGCCACGCCGCCGCCGGTGCCGCCCAGGGTAAAGGCGGGGCGAATGATCGCGGGCAGGCCGATCTCCTCCAGCGCCTCCATGGCCTGGGCCACGCCGGTGTTGATGTCGTATTTGCCGTTGGCCAGCTTGGGCGCGGCGATGATCGTGGCCTTGGGGTTCTCCAGGCCGATGCGGTCCATCGCCTCGCGGAACAGCTTGCGGTCCTCGGCCATCTCGATGGCGCTGCGCTGCGCGCCGATCAGCTCGACCCCATAGCGGTTCAGCGCGCCGCTGTCGGCCAGGGCAAGCGCGGTGTTCAGCCCGGTCTGCCCGCCCATGGTCGGCAAAAGCGCGTCGGGACGCTCCTTGGCGATGATCTTTTCGACGATCTCGGGGGTGATCGGTTCGATATAGGTGGCGTCGGCCATCTCCGGATCGGTCATGATCGTCGCCGGGTTCGAGTTCACCAGGATGACCCGGTAGCCTTCCTCGCGCAGGGCCTTGCAGGCCTGGGCGCCGGAGTAATCGAACTCACAGGCCTGCCCGATGACAATGGGCCCTGCCCCGATGATCAGGATCGACTTGATATCGGTACGTTTCGGCATGGTTCTGGCCCCCGGGCTGGTCGTGCATCGATCGCGGCAAATCGTCCGGGGTTATAGCCAGTCACGCCTTGGGCGCAAGGTGCGGCGGCGCCGCCAGGGGGCGAAAATGCCCGATCCTGCGGGGCTGCCCGAGCAAGGCGAGCGGGCTGCCGCACCCGCCGAGCCCGGCGCCGTCAGCGGTTGGTCAGCAGGGTCAGCGCCGCGCTGTAGCGATTGGCGACGGGATTGGCCTCCAGCTGAGAGCGCGCCATGAAGGTCCGGATCAGCTTGTCCACCGTTTCAGGCGAAGACATGTCCTTGAAGCTGGACGTGCCCAGAAGGCGTTCGGAGGCCTTGGTATATTCCTCCAGCTGACGGTCGATGGGCAGACGGCCATAGCTTTCGCTAAAACCGAAGGCCCCCTGAAAGACCTTGCGCAGGGGGGCATTTCCGATGACCTCGAACCAGAGGGTCCGGTCGGACGAGTCGCGTCCGGCCAGCTGCTGCAACTCTCGCCGGGCGTTCAGGCCAAGGCGCAGGTTCTCATCGCTTCCGCCGATGCGGCGTTCGAACTCTCGCTGGACGAAGGCCGTGCCGACGGTATCGGCCAGGTTCTTGGCCGGCTTGTCCGCGCCATAGCCGAACGCCTCGGCCAGCCGAAGATAGCGCTTGTCCGCCAGCCGGTTCACCAGCGAGGATTTGTCCGACGTATCGCTTTCCAGAACCTTCTGGATGAAGGCCTTGTTGGGCAGGTCCGCCTCCAACCCGAAGGCAGACAGTGCGGTGCTGAGGAGGCGGTAGTCCTTGACCAGCTCCTCGGCCTTGGCGGCGCGGGCGATATTCTCGCGGAAATAGGTGACCGAACGTTGGACCACGGGGTCGCGGGCCACCGTCTCGATCTGGCGGGCCTCGGTCCTCTGGACGATCTTCCAGCCCAGAAGACCGGTGGCTCCGACAGAAAGGGTCATGGCACGCTACTCCTTGGTGGATGCGAAAAGCCGCGCCTCGCGGGGCAGCAGATCGCGCAGCTTGCGCAGCGCCTGATAGGGATTGGCCTCGACCGCGGCGACGGTCGCCTCGGCCAGGAGCAGGCGACTGTCGCGATCATCGAAGACCTGGCTGAGTTGTTCGATGGCCACCAGCAACTGCCGCCGCCCCTCGACCGGGTCGGCATCGCCCGACAGGATCAGCTGGGCGATGTAGAGCGCCCGCGAGACCGGCGTGCGGGCGCTGTCAGGGTGGATGGCGTCACGCAGACGCAGGACATTCACGTTGGGCGTCTTGATGGCGATCTTGGTCCGGCGGTCGCCGTTCTCGATCACCGCGCCGTTGATCAGCACGCGCTCGTTGGGTGCAAGCTTGAGGACGAGGCCGCTCATGCGCCCACATCTCCGCGCAGTCCGCGCATGATGGTCATGTTGATGTCGATCAGGGGGTCGGTCGCGGCGGTGCCTGCCATGACAGCCTGCCCGTGGCGGATCGCGAAACCGGCAAGAGAGATCAGCCCGGCCTTGGTCGCGTCCGGCAGGGCGTTCCCGGGATCGGCCAGATCGATGGCAAGCAGCGTCCACAATTCGTTGTTCTTGTAGACGGCCTGGATGGTGTCCGGGTTGTCAGCCTTTCGGGGTGCCTGACGCAGCATGCGGGTGACCCGCGAAAAGACGTCATATTCAGCGTCGCGTGGCGTGCGCAATTTGCTGGACGAATAGCCATGGTCGGTCAGTGGCGTTACCGCGTTCAAGATCGTTCTTCCCGTTCTGGAGTGTGATCATGGGGTGGCGGGCGCCCAAAGGCGCCCGCCGGTCTTATCAGCGGAACAGCGACATGACGGCCGACGGACCCTGGTTGGCGATCGACAGCGCCTGGATGCCCAGCTGCTGCTGCGTCTGCAGCGCCTGGAGGCGGGCCGAGGCCTCTTCCATGTCCGCGTCGACAAGGGCGCCAATGCCCGTTTTCAACGAGTCGCCCAGTTTTCCAACAAAACTTGCTTGATCGGAAATCTGCTTGCCATATGAGCCCAACTCGGCCGTTTTCTCCAAAGCGGTGCTGATCGCATCTTCAATGCGACCGATGAAACCATCGATCCCTTCTCCAGCTGCAACAACCGTGCCATCTTCGGTATCGATGGCGTTGGCAAACCAAAGGTTGTCTGCATCTGTGGCGCCAGTGAAGGTTCCGAAGGTAGTGCTGGAGCTATCGGTGTCCAAGCCAGTGATTACCGCGCCCATGCCAACATTCGTCACAGTGATGGCATTCGCAGTCGTCGTTGCCCCTGTTCCACGATCCAGAGATGCCAGCACCTTCAGGTCACCGCCATCCTCGTTGAGCAGGTTGACGCCATTCATCTGCGTTCCTGCAATGACCGAAGCGATCTGCTTGAATTTAATCTGGATTTCTGTGTTGATCTTGTCTTTCTCGGTCGCGGTTGCGGTGTTGTAGGCACCGACTGCCATGTCCTTGATCTCCCGCAGGGTCTCAACGACTTTTTCGGCACCGGTTCGCGCCGTTGCCACAACAGCCTCGCCCACGTTCAGGTTCGACTGGATCGTCTTGAACGCCGACTGGTCGGTTTCCATGACTTTCGAGATCGCCCAGACGGCGGCGTTGTCCTTGGCGTGCGCGACGGTCTTGCCGGTCGCGATGTCCGACTGGGTTTTACCCAGCTGAGAGTTGATGCTTTTCAGGGTCTGCAGCGCGACCATGGCGCTGTTGTTGGTCAGAATGCTGGACATGGTGTCCTCCGTTCAAGGTGCTTTGCACCGGGGTTGCATCTTGTGGCCTTCTGACCTGTCGGGCGTCTGCCCTTGCCATCTTCCTGGCATGTGACCGGTGTATCCGCCGGTTCTTTACAACTAGTGAAAATCGCCCCTCCGCTCAAACGAACCTTCTGTCGGATTTTACTAAAACCGCTGCGGAGCGTTGGCGCGGGTTTCGCTGACCGTGCGCCGACCCAGGGAATCATAGGTCTGCAGGCTGCGTGCGGCCTGAACGATGGCGCGCACCTGTTCGGCGGCCTGCTGGGCGCCGCGCAGCGACGCCTCGGCCAGGGCGCGCAGGTCCGCCAGGCCCGGTTCCAGCGCCTCGCGCGTGGGTGCGTCTATCCCCTTGCGGGCGGCGGTCCGCGCCAGCGCGTCGATCGCGTCCAGCGCCATCGGCGCATCCCCCGCCAACAGCGCCGCGCGAATCTGGCCCATCTGGCGGATCAGGGCGCGGCTCATGTCCGACGCTCCAGCATGGCGGCAAAGCCGAGATCCAGCTTGCCCGCCAGCAATCCCGCATGCTCTCGCGTCAGGAAGCTGGAGAACTGCTCCTCTCCGGCGCCGCCGGAGAAGCCGCCTTCGGAGGCCTGGGGGCCGCAATATTTCAGCATCTCCTCCAGAAAGGCCTGTTCCAGCTGGTCGGCCACGGCCAGATGCGCGGCCTGTGGCGCCGGCATCGAATGGATGGGTTCGATCTGCATTCTGTCCCCGCAATTCATGACGATACGGTTCAAATTATCGGGGAGCGGTAAATAATTGGTAAGGAATCCGGGGTATTCAGGAAAAAACCCACGAGGCTGTCCCATGGTTGATATCCAGATCGTCCCGACCCCATCCCCGCAGCCCGCCCCCTTGGCCGGAAGCGTTCCCGCGACAGGGGGCGGTGATTCGGGGTTCGCCCTCTGGCCGGGCCTGGGTTGGCCGGGGACGCCCTGGCCGGTCGCCGCCAGCCCGGTGGCGACGCCCGTCGCGCCGCCCCCCGCAGACGGGGCGCCTGTCGCGCCGGACCCCCTGTCTGCCTGGATGGAGGAGCAGCAGGGCTTCAGCAGCCAGTTCGCCCCCGCGCCGTCGGACCCCCTGATCGACTTGGCCGACCCGGAGCAACCGCCGATGACCGCGACCTTGCCCCCGGCAGCGTCTGAGACACCCGAGCCGGAGCCCGCGCAGCCGGGCGCTCTGCCACAGCACGACGCCGGTTCGGGCGACACGACGCCCGAAGACAGCGCCGCCGAAGGTCGCCCCGCCATGCCCGCCCCTGCCGCGCAACCCGTGCCGGATGCGATTGCCACCGTCGTTGCCGCCGCGCCCGTCGCCGCCGTTGCGACCGCGCCCGCCCTTGCGGCGGAGAGCCCGATTCGCGACCGTCGGCCCACCGTGCAATCCAACGTGCCGCGCGTCACCGCCCCTGGACCGGCCCCCGTCGCCGCGGCCGCACCCTCGATCGTGCCCGACTTTGCGGACGATCGGGTCTTGCCACCGTCACCGAAGGCGACCGAGGCCAGCCAGTCCACTCCCACGCAGGGGGCAGCGACGCCCGACCGCGTGACATCCACCCCACCCCGCGAGATGGCGGCGGCCCCGCGCCCGGAGGCGCCCGCACCCACCGAGCTGGCCGCAGCCCTGGCCGAATTCACCCCTGAATTGCCCCCGGGGGCAGAGCCGCTGGCGTCGCGGGTGACGCCGACGGGGGCTCCGGTCGCGGGCACGGCGGCATGGCAGGCGGCGGCGCAGGACCCGCGCCCCGTACTGCAGCAGGTCGCCGAGGCGCTGGTCACCACGCGCGGCGACCGCACCGAGATCGCCCTGTCGCCCGAGGAACTGGGCCGCATACGCATGGTCATGTCCGGTCCCGACCGCGCGCATATCGTCATTTGGGCAGAGCGCCCCGAGACGCTGGACCTGGTGCGGCGCAATGCCGATCAGTTGGCGCAGCAGCTGGCCGAGGCCGGGGTGAATGCCGGAACGATGGAGTTCCGTCGCGACGACCGCCCGGAGTGGCAGGGCCGCAGGGCCGATGCGTCCGAGCGTGACGGCGATGCCGTCGCACCTGCTGCGGTCGCGATTCGTCTGTCCCAAACCCCGCTGAGCGACCGCCGCGTCGACATCAGATTGTAGGAGAAGACCATGGTCGATGCGATCAGTACAACGCCCCCCTCGATGCTGCCTGCGGGAAATGCTGCGGCGGGCGGGTTCTCGGGCGCCAGCACGGGGGCGGATTTCCAGACCTTCCTGACAATGCTGACCACCCAGCTGCGCAACCAGGACCCGCTGAGCCCGATGGAAAGCACCGATTTCGCGATTCAGCTGGCAACCTTTGCGGGCGTCGAGCAGCAGGCCCTGAGCAACCGGTTCCTGGAGCAGATGGCCGGACAGACGGGCGGCACGGGCATCGCGGGCTGGATCGGCAAGGAGGCGCGGACCACCGCCCCCGTCTGGTTCGGCGACGATCCGATCACCCTGGACGTGGCGCCGCACAACCTGGCCGACAGCGTCCAGCTGGTCGCGCGCGACGCCTATGGCCGCGAGGTGACGCGCGAGGAGATCGGGCCGGGGGCGGGCCAGATCGACTGGCTGGGCCGCACCGCCGAGGGGGCCAAGCTGGCCGACGGGGCCTACAGCTTTACCCTGGAAAGCCGGCGCGGCGGAGAGATGATCGCCGAGACGCGGGTCGGCGCCTATGCGCGCATCGTCGAGGCCCAGTTCGACGCCACGGGCGGGCGCGTGGTGTTCGAGGGCGGCACGTCGGCCCCGGCCTCCGAGATCACGGCGCTGCGCGATCCGGCCTGATCGCGGGGCCGGGCGGGGGCATCACCCGGGTCAGGGGCATCGCGGGTCGGTGGCGGCGGCACAGCTGCGCAACGGGGTCGCGCCCTCACGCCGGGCTTGACGCGCGAGCCGACAGGAGGCAGGCCGCAGGCACCGTTCCCGCCGACCACGCAAGGAGATGCGCATGGAGTTCGACCGCAAGATCAAGATCGCCCCGTCGATCCTGTCCGCCGATTTCGCCAATTTCGGGGCCGAGATCCGCGCCATTGAGGATCAGGGCGCCGATTGGGTGCATGTCGACGTGATGGACGGGCATTTCGTGCCGAACCTGACCTTTGGCCCGCCCGCGGTGAAGGCCTTTCGGCCGCATGTGAAGACCGTCATGGACGTGCATCTGATGATCGCGCCGGTGGACGCCTTTATCGAGGCCTATGCCGAGGCGGGGGCCGACGTGATCACCGCCCATGTCGAGGCCGGGCCGCATCCGCATCGCACCCTGCAGGCGATCCGGGCGACGGGGAAGAGGGCTGGGATCGCGCTGAACCCCGGCACCCCGGTCGAGGCGGTCGAATACCTGCTGGACCTGTGCGACATGGTGCTGGTGATGACGGTGAACCCCGGTTTCGGCGGACAGAAGTTCATCCACAGCCAGATCGACAAGATCGCCCGCCTGCGCGGGATGATCGGCGACAGGCCGATCCATATCCAGGTCGACGGTGGCGTGGACCCGGTGACGGCGCCGCTGGTGGCGTGGGCCGGGGCCGATGTGCTGGTCGCGGGATCGGCGGTCTTCAGGGGCGGATCGGTGGAGCGCGCCGAGGTCTATGGCGCGAACATGCGTGCGATCCGCGAGGCCGTCGCGGGCTGAGGGGCGAGCAAGACCGGGGCCATCGAGGCCCCGGCCTTGCCGCGAGGCTGCGCCCCGCCCCGTCCCGCGGGCGTCATCGCGTTTGACAATGCCGCCCGGCCCGCGTTTGCTGCGCCCCGGCATCATGAGGAGAACGCGATGGATCTGGGCATCAGGGGCAAACGGGGGCTGGTCTGCGCGGCCTCCAAGGGGTTGGGGCGCGGCTGCGCCGAGGCGCTGGCCGAGGCGGGCGTGAACCTGGTCATCAACGCCCGGACCGAGGCCGAGATCACCCGCACCGCCCATGAGATCGCCGCGAAACACGGCGTCGAGGTCACCCCCATTGCCGCCGATATCACCACCGAGGAGGGCCGCGCCCGCGTGCTGGAGGCCGTGGGCCAGGCCGACATCCTGGTGACCAATGCGGGCGGCCCGCCGCCGGGCAACTGGCAGGACTGGTCGCGCGAGGATTTCATCCGGGCGCTGGATGCCAACATGCTGTCGGCCATCGCGCTGATGCAGGCGCTGGTGCCGGGCATGATGGACCGGGGCTGGGGCCGGGTGGTCAACATCACCTCGGGGTCGGTCCGCTCGCCGATCTCGGTCTTGGGGCTGTCGAACACGGCGCGGACCGGGCTGACCGGCTTCGTCGCGGGCATGTCGCGGCAGGTGGCGGGCCAGGGGGTCTGCGTGAACAACCTGCTGCCCGGCATCCATGCGACCGACCGGGCCGACAGCCTGGACGGCGGCGTGGCCAAGGCCCAGGGGATCACGGTCGATCAGGCCCGCGCGCAGCGACAGGCGACCATCCCCACCGGCACCTATGGCACGGCCGCCGATTTCGGCGCGACCTGCGCGTTCCTGTGCAGCCAGCAGGCGCGGTTCATCGTCGGGCAGAACGTGCTGCTGGATGGCGGCGCGCTGAACGTGACCGTGTAGGGCCGCGCGGTTGCAGGTCGGGGGCGCGGCTGATACGCAACCCCGACCGAAACCCCAAGGATTGCCCGTGACCGTGCCCCCCCGCCTGGAAGTTCAGGGACTGACGCGCCGTTTCGACGGCCGGGCGGTGGTGGACGATGTCAGCTTTCAGGTCGAGGCGGGCCAGGTCGCCTGCCTGCTGGGCCCGTCTGGCTGCGGCAAATCGACCACGCTGCGCATCGTGGCGGGCGTCGACATGCAGGACACGGGCCGCATCCTGGTCGACGGTCAGCTGGTCTGCGACACGCAGTTCCGCATCCCGCCCGAGCAGCGCGCCATCGGCCTGATGTTCCAGGATTTTGCCCTGTTCCCGCATCTGCCGGTGCGCGACAATGTGGCCTTTGGCCTGGCGGGCGGCTGGAAGGCCAACCGCGCCCGCGTGGCCGAGCTGCTGGAGCGGGTGCACATGAGCCGCCATATCGACAGCTATCCCCATGAGCTGTCGGGCGGAGAGCAGCAGCGCGTGGCGCTGGCCCGCGCGCTGGCCCCGCGCCCGCGCGTGCTGCTGATGGACGAGCCGTTCAGCGGGCTGGACGAACGCCTGCGCGACGGCATCCGCGACGAGACGCTGGCCCTGCTGAAGGAGGAGGGCACCGCCGTCCTGCTGGTCACCCATGAGCCGCATGAGGCGATGCGCATGGCCGACCAGATCCTGCTGATGCGCGGTGGCCGGATCGTGCAGCAGGGCGCGCCCTATAACCTGTACAACGCGCCGGTGGACCGGCAGGCGGCGGGGTTCTTCAGCGATATCAACGTGCTGACCGGGCGGGTGCGCGGGGCGCTGACGGCGACGCCCTTTGGCGAATTCCTGACCCCCGGCCTGCCCGACGGGGCAGAGGTCGACATCGTCATCCGCCCGCAGCATCTGAAGATCGACTTTGACCGCGCGGGCCAGGGCCCCGCCCCCACCCCGCAGAACGGCACGGCGGCGCGCGCCCGCGTGACCCGGGCCCGCTATCTGGGCCGCGAATCGCTGGTCGAATTCACCAGCGACGAGGGCACGATCACCCTGAACGCCACCGTGCCGGGGGTCTTCCTGCCGCCGCCCGGCACGCCGATGTGGCTGATGCTGCGCCGCGACCGGGTGTTCGTCTTTCCGCGCGGCTAGTCCTGGCCGGTTGCGCGGCGGTAATCGGCCAGCACCTGCGCCAGATGCAGCCGCCGTCCCGCCGGATCGGCCAGCCGCGCGCAAAGGCGGCGGGCGCGCTGCGCGATCTGGCGGGCCTCGTCCTGATGGGCGCGGGCCCAGGCCAGGCGCAGGTCCAGATCAGCGCAGCCGGGCTGTAGCGGCAGGAAATGCACCTCGGGGCGGAACAGGGCGGACAGGAACCCCTCCCACCCGTCCTGCTCGATCAGGACCAGCGCGTGGCTGTTCAGCAGCGGCAGGGCGTCAGCATCGCCCTCGGACCCCGACAGCGCCAGGCG
Source organism: Paracoccus sp. SCN 68-21 (assembly GCF_001724535.1). NCBI lineage: Bacteria > Pseudomonadati > Pseudomonadota > Alphaproteobacteria > Rhodobacterales > Paracoccaceae > Paracoccus > Paracoccus sp. SCN 68-21. The sequence goes on from NZ_MEES01000074.1 coordinate 12,345, forward strand.
ATAGCGCGCGGGCGGCACATCGTCGCGGACCGGCGCGGGGGCGGTCAGGCCCGCCTGCGCCAGCACCCGGTCGCGGCGCGCATCGGGCGTCAACGCGATGTCCAGACCCGGTCGCGCGGCCAGATCGGCCAGGACCGGCCAGCGCCCGGTACGGGGCAGCAGGGCGCGGGCCGGGCCATCGGCGCGATGCTCCAGCGCGGTGATCAGGGCTTCGGCGGTGTCCGCGCTGGCGGGGGCATGGCCCGACAGGGTGCCGCGCCAGACCAGGCGGTCGGCGCGATCGGACCAGTCGGGGTCCGCCACGGGCACGCCCGGAAAGCCGTCATTGCCGATCCGGTGCCGCCAGGGCGCGGGCCACAGAAAGACGTTGCGCGCCCCGCGTGTGCGCAGCGTGGCGATCAGCGGGCCATCGGCGGGGTGGTCCGGTCCGCTGCCCGCAAAGGTCACCGGGCGCAGGTCCAGCCAATAGCAGCCATGGCCTGTCACGCCCGCGATGTCATTGGCGACCGCCGCCGCGCGCAGCAGGCCGGGGCGCTGCGCGGCCAGGTGGAACAGCCCGTCTGGGCCGCGCCGCAGCGGCATGACCGCACCATCGGCCCCGCGCAGCTGATCAGCCCCGAGGTCCAGGCACAGCGCCTGCGCATGGGGCGGGCGGTCGATGCTGCCCTTTTGGCGCAGGCGGGCGGGGGCGGCCAGGCGTGCCAGTTTCGCGGCCAGCTGGGCGCGGCGGTCGGGGTTCTGATCGGCGCCGGGCAGGGGTTCGTCCATCATCCGCAGGACGCGGGGCAGGTTCGCCTGCCGCGCGCGGCGCACCCCCTGCCCCGGCAGCGGCGGCAGATGCGGCAGGTCATACCAGGGCGACAGCGCGGTTTGGTAATCGTCGGGGGTGGCGTGGTCGATATCGATGTCGATGAATTCCGCGCGGCCCGCGAAATGCGCGCGCACGCCCGCCAGATGGGCGTCCCAATCGGCCGCCCAGATGTCGCCCAAGGCCCCCAGGGGCACGCCCAGTGCCGCCGCGATGCTGCGCGCATAGGCCCCGCCCCGGTGCAGATAGCGGCTGGCGATCCAATCCTCGACCCGGCGGGTGTTCAGCAGGAACACCGATCCGGGATAATGCGCATCCAGCAGGGTGTAATCTTTGAACGCCTCGATCACCGGCATGTTCAGGAAGCGCACCGATTCCATGTCGGTGAAGGCCGTGATGCTGTCGGCCCATCGCGCCAACGGCCGGGTGCCCGACAGCTTGGCGAAGGCGATGTCATCGGCCAGCGCCCCCTCCAGCCAATGCGCGGCGGGGATGCGGTTCAGGTCGAACAGCCGCGCGATGAAGGTCGTGCCGCATTTGTTGAAGCCGATCTGGAAGAATTTGGGCGGCATGGGCTGTCTGTCCGGGGTTGAGGGGCGACGATGCGCAGGCCGTGCGCGCCTGTCAACGCCTGCCCGCCCCTTGGGCGAAAAGCGCCGCTTTGGCGACCGGCTGCGACAAAGGTCTTGCCTTGCGACGGTCGCCCGGCTAGCTGTCGGGGCAGGAATTCGGGAGACACCGGCACTGCGCCGGGGCCGAAGGAGAAGCCGCCCCGGCAAGCTCTCAGGCAAAAGGACCGTCTTCCCCAAGAACTCTGGAGAGTGGCCGCAAGGCCCGCCGAAGGGATAACGATCTCAGGCGCCGCTTGCGGCAGGGACAGAGGGGGCATCGACGTGCGGGGGCATTCCCCGTCCAACCGATGCCGGCTGTCCGGCTGACCCGCAGGAGGCCCGATGCCTGATCCGACCCGCCGCACAGGACTGTATGATCTTCACGTCGAACAGGGCGCCCGCATGGTGCCCTTTGCGGGCTGGGACATGCCGGTGCAGTTCCCGATGGGGGTGATGGCCGAACATCTGCACACCCGCCAGCGCGCCGGGCTGTTCGATGTCAGCCATATGGGGCAGGTGCTGGTCACCCCCGATGACGGCCAGATGGCCACCGCCGCCGCCGCGCTGGAGACGCTGATCCCCGCCGATGTCGCGGGCCTGGCGCAGGGGCGGCAGCGTTACGGGCTGTTCACCAATGATGCGGGCGGCATCCTGGACGATCTGATGTTCGCCAACCGGGGGGATCACTTCCTGCTGGTCGTGAACGCGGCCTGTGCGGAACAGGACATCGCGCATCTGCGGACGTTGGCGGGCGTAACGGTGACCCCGGTGACCGATCGCGGGCTGGTCGCGCTGCAGGGGCCGCAGGCGGAGGTGGCGCTGGCGCGGCTGGTGCCGGGCGTGGCCGACATGCGGTTCATGGACAGCACGGCGCTGGAGTGGGACGGGGTGGCGCTGTGGATCTCTCGGTCGGGCTATACCGGCGAGGACGGGTTCGAGATTTCGGTTCCCGAGACGCGGCTGGCGGATTTCGCGCGGGCCTTGCTGGCGCAGCCAGAGGTGGCGCCCATCGGTCTGGGGGCGCGCGACAGCCTGCGGCTGGAGGCGGGGATGCCGCTTTATGGGCACGACATGGACGCGAGCGTGACGCCCGCGCAGGCGGCGCTTGGCTGGTCGATCCCCAAGGTGCGCCGCACGGGCGGCGCGCGGGCGGGCGGGTTTCCCGGAGCGGAGGTGATCCTGGCCGAGCTGGGCGCGGCCCCGGTGACACGGCGGGGCCTGCGCCCCGAGGGCCGCGCGCCGATCCGCGAGGGGGTCGCGCTGTTCTCCGACGATGGCGCGCCCATTGGGACGGTCAGTTCGGGCGGCTTTGGGCCGTCGGTGGGCGGACCGATCGCCATGGCGCGCATTCCCGCAGAGATTCCCGATGGCGCCACGATCCAGGCCGAGCTGCGCGGCAAGCGCGTGCCCCTGACGGTCTGCGCCCTGCCTTTCGTCACTCCCTCCTACAAACGCTGAGGATATCATGCTGAAATATACCGAAGATCACGAATGGCTGCGGGCCGAGGGCGATGAGATCGTCGTGGGGATCACCAAGCATGCCAGCGACCAGCTGGGCGATGTGGTCTTTATCGAGCTGCCCGAGGCGGGCCGCGCCGTCGAGGCGGGCGAGGAGATCGTGGTGATCGAGAGCGTCAAGGCCGCCAGCGACATCGTGGCCCCGGTGGCGGGCACGATCACGGCGGTGAACGAGGCGCTGTCCGACAGCCCCGGCGACGTGAACGGCGATCCGATGACGGCGTGGTTCTTTCGCATCAAGCCTGCGGATGCGGGGGCGATGGACGGGTTCATGGACGAGGCGGCCTATAAGGCGCTGGTCGAGTGAGCGACGGCCGGGCCTTGCGGCCCGGCGAAGGCCGGGGGCGCTTCGCCCCCCGGACCCCCCGAGGATATTTCAGTGAAGAAGAAGGGGCTGGCCCGCCCCGCAAGGAGGCGTGATGAGCCGCTGGACCGCAAGCACATACAACCCCGACGATTTCGCCAACCGGCGCCATATCGGGCCATCCCCGTCCGAGATGGAGGCCATGCTGAAGGCGGTGGGGGCCGACAGCCTGGATCAGCTGATCGAGCAGACCGTGCCCGCCGCGATCCGCCAGTCGGACGCGCTGGACTGGCCGGCGCTGTCCGAGGCCGGTCTGCTGGCGCGGATGCGCGAGGTGGCGGACAAGAACCGGGTGATGACCAGCCTGATCGGGCAGGGTTATTACGGCACCGTCACGCCCCCCGCGATTCAGCGCAATATCCTGGAGAATCCGGCCTGGTACACGGCCTATACGCCGTATCAGCCCGAGATCGCGCAAGGGCGGCTGGAGGCGCTGCTAAATTTCCAGACCATGGTGGCGGATCTGACCGGGCTGCCGGTGGCGAACGCGTCGCTGCTGGACGAAGCGACGGCGGCGGCCGAGGCGATGGCCATGGCGCGGCGGCAGTCGAAGTCCAAGGCGGATGCGTTCTTCGTGGCCCATGACCTGCACCCGCAGACCATCGCCGTGATCGAGACGCGGGCGGCGCCCCTGGGCATCCGCATCATCAAGGGCTCGGTCGATGATCTGGTGGCGGATCAGGTGTTCGCCGCCGTGTTCCAGTATCCCGGCACCTATGGCCATGTCCGCGACCTGACGCCCGAGATCGAGGCGCTGCATGCCGCAGGCGCGCTGGCCATCGTGGCGACCGACCTTCTGGCGCTTTGCGTGCTGAAGGAGCCGGGCGCGATGGGCGCCGACATCGCCGTCGGGTCGTCGCAACGCTTTGGCGTGCCGATGGGCTATGGCGGGCCGCATGCGGCCTTCATGTCCTGCCGGGACGCGCTGAAGCGGGCGATGCCGGGGCGCATCGTCGGCGTCAGCATCGATTCGTCGGGCAACCAGGCGCTGCGCCTGTCGCTGCAGACGCGCGAACAGCATATCCGCCGCGAGAAGGCCACCAGCAATGTCTGCACCGCGCAGGCGCTGCTGGCGGTGATGGCGGGGTTCTATGCGGTGTTCCACGGCCCCGTCGGCCTGCGCGCCATCGCGCAGCGGGTGCATCTGCATGCGGTGACGGTGGCCGATGCGCTGCGCGCCGCGGGGGCCGAGGTCGCGCCGGAGGCGTTCTTTGACACGATCACCGTCAAGGTGGGCGTGGGTCAGGCAGGCATCATGGCCGCGGCCCGACACCGCGGCATCAACCTGCGCCGCGTGGGCCGCGACCGCGTCGGCATCAGCGTGGACGAGACGACCGATGCGGGCGTGATCACCCGCCTGCTGGACGCGTTCGGGATCACCGATGCGGCCCCCGCGGCGACGGCGCCGTCGATCCCCGAGGCGCTGCTGCGCGAGAGCGATTACCTGACCCATCCGGTGTTCCACATGAACCGGGCCGAGTCCGAGATGATGCGCTATATGCGCCGCCTGTCGGACCGCGACCTGGCGCTGGACCGGGCGATGATCCCGCTTGGCTCCTGCACGATGAAGCTGAACGCGGCGGCCGAGATGATGCCGATCACCTGGCCGGAATTCGGCGCGCTGCATCCCTTCGCACCGCATGATCAGGCGGCAGGCTATCACGAGGCCATCGCGGACCTGACCGAGAAGCTGTGTGTGATCACCGGATACGACGCGTTCTCCATGCAGCCGAACAGCGGCGCGCAGGGGGAATATGCTGGTCTGCTTACCATCCAAGCCTATCACAAGGCGCGGGGCGAGCATCGCGACATCTGCCTGATCCCGGTATCGGCGCATGGCACGAACCCGGCATCGGCGCAGATGTGCGGGATGCAGGTCGTGGTGGTGAAATCGGCCCCGAACGGTGATATCGACCTGGAGGATTTCGCCGACAAGGCGGCCAAGGCCGGCGATCGGTTGGCGGCGGTGATGATCACCTATCCCTCGACCCATGGCGTGTTCGAGGACACGGTCCGGCAGGTCTGCGACATCACGCATGACCACGGCGGGCAGGTCTATATCGACGGCGCGAACATGAACGCGCTGGTCGGTCTGGTGAAGCCGGGGGAAATCGGCGGCGATGTCAGCCACCTGAACCTCCACAAGACCTTCGCCATTCCGCATGGCGGCGGCGGTCCTGGCATGGGGCCGATCGGGGTCAAGGCGCATCTGGCGCCGTTCCTGCCGGGCGATCCGCAGGGCGGCGAAGGCGCGGTTTCGGCGGCGCCCTATGGGTCGGCGTCGATCCTGCTGATCAGCTGGGCCTATTGCCTGATGATGGGCGGCGAAGGCCTGACCCAGGCCACGCGCGTGGCAATCCTGAACGCGAACTATATCGCGGCGCGGCTGGCGGGGGCCTATCCGATCCTGTTCATGGGCAATCGCGGCCGGGTGGCACATGAATGCATCATCGACACGCGACCCTTTGCCGAACATGGCGTGACGGTAGACGACATCGCCAAGCGACTGATCGACAACGGTTTCCACGCCCCCACGATGAGCTGGCCGGTCAGCGGCACGCTGATGGTCGAGCCGACCGAGAGCGAGACCAAGGCCGAGATCGACCGCTTCATCACCGCCCTGCTGGCCATCCGGGACGAGATCACGGACGTGGCCGAAGGCCGCATCGCGGCCGATCAAAGCCCCCTGCGCCACGCCCCCCACACGGTCGAAGATCTGGTCCGCGATTGGGACCGCCCCTATTCGCGCGAACAGGGCTGTTTCCCGGCGGGCGCCTTCCGGGTGGACAAGTACTGGCCCCCGGTCGGCCGCGTGGACAATGCCCATGGCGACCGCAATCTAATCTGCACCTGCCCGCCGCTGGAGAGCTACGCCCAGGCCGCGGAATAGGGCCCGGCCAAGACCCGCGCCGCCTCTTGACAAACGCCGGCGCGGGTTTACACATTTCGCGCATGGGGTCGTAGCTCAGTTGGTAGAGCGCGTCGTTCGCAATGACGAGGTCAGGGGTTCGATTCCCCTCGGCTCCACCAAACTAATATTATCGTTTAAAATCAAGATCTTGTGCGATAAATGCTGATATGCTGATACCGGCATGTTGATAGCATTTGAACACCTGTGACTTTTTGATTCTGCTTGACCACACCTCGAAAAAAAACGGCCCACCGAAGGTGACCGTTGAGTTAGCTTGTTCAGTTGGAATACCGCGGCAAGTCCGCGCCAATCGCGCCCAGCGCGTTTCGGATGACAAACGCATTCTGGAATAGCAGCGTTGAGGTGATCGCCCGGAAGTCCTGATGGGAAAACTCGTAGTCGGCCCCTGTAATGGGTGCGACGCCAGCCCGAGCGCCCTTCTGAACACCCTGCATCAGGTCCCACGTAGGATTTCCCCCGATGCCACTTGCCAGGTCGGTTGACCGGAAGTCAAAGACAGGACCGAACCCGGCCACCCCTGCGATGGTATCCACCCCCAGCGGAATGAGTGAACTGAACCCGGCCCGCTGGAATGAAGCCTTGGCCAAGCTCTCAGGGGAAAGCCGCTTCTCCAGGAACTCCTTCTTGTCTGCCCTGCCTTGTGCGTTCACCACGGTCTGCCCCGCATAGAACAGCGCGCCAAAGAACATAGACGTGCTGAAGGCAGAGAAGGTTTCCCAGTCCCGGTGATGGATGCCGGACAGGAGCTGCTTAGAGTAGAAGGCCAGCATGAACGAACGGAACTGGAATACGGACTTCCACAGCTCCTTGGTCATAAAGGCGGGCAGTTGCCGGGGTCGTTTTCCTGATCACCTTGTTGGACCATCTATCGACACCGTTGATGAAAGCGTTCTTGGCGTCGATGTCGTCCCAGCTGTCGATGTTGATACGCGACACCTTCCGGCCCAGGAGACCTTCCGTCTGGGCCGTGTCCCAAGGCTTGGTGTAGGAGACCGCGGGCGGAGCCCTTGGCGTAGCGCAGCGCGCGGCCGGTGGTGAGGCTGGCGGCCACCGTCGATCT